>JBAVBF010000362.1:0-5601 GCA_049586115.1 Thermoanaerobaculia bacterium
GGCGGAGAAAGGCGGCCCTGCGCCATGCGCAGGCAGGCGTCGTAAACCTCGCCGTTGCGCGTCACGAGCGCGCCGAGGCGGATGCCGCAGGCGCTGTAGCGTTTGGAAAGGCTGTCGACGACGACCACAAAATTCTCGGCGTCCTTCAGTTCCAGCGCGCTGACGGCTTTGCGGCCGTCGTAGACGAATTCGCGATAGACCTCATCGGAAATGAGAAAGAGTCCGCGATCGCGGCAGAAACCGGCCAGCATCTCCAGCTCGTCGCGCGTGTAGACGGTGCCGGTTGGATTGTTCGGATTGCAGACGATGACGATGCGCGTGCGCGGGGTGAGCGCGTTTTCGAAAACCTCGCGCGGCGGCAGATGGAATCCGTCGCGGCCGCGGCTTGTGACCGGGATGATGTTCAGTCCCGCCATCGTGGCGAAGGCGCGATAGTTCGCGTAGAACGGCTCGAGTACCAGCACGTCGTCGCCTTCATTCGCGCAGGCGATGAACGAAAAGAGGATGGCCTCGCTGCCGCCGGTCGTCGCCAGAATCTGGCGCGTCTCGATCGGAACGCCGACGCGATTCACGTAGTACTGCCGCAGCGAGTCGAGAAACGCGGGCGTGCCGGTGGAGGGCGAGTATTCGAGGACTTTGTCCTCGATCAACTTGAGGCGATCGAGCATGCACGCGGGCGTCTCGATGTCAGGCTGACCGATGTTGAGGTGATAGACCTTCGTCCCGCGCGATTTTGCGAGCTCCGCGAGCGGCGCCAACTTGCGGATCGGCGAGGCCGGCATGGTTTGCGCGCGCCGCGACACCGCGAACGCGCGCACCGTCTCTTCGTCCAACGCCGTCATTTCTTCCGGCCGGGTTCTCCAACCGGCGCCTCACCCGGGATGAAGTTCGGCTGCCCTTCTTTCCCCTGCGTCTGGCGTTGCTGGCTCATCGCGCCTTTGTCCTCGAGCGCGGAGTCGCCCTTGTCGGCGCCCTCGGTGTGCTCGCGGCCGCCGTCTTTGTAGAAGTTCGGATTCACGTTGATTTGTTTGCTCATGCTTGCTTTCGACTGCGAAGGATATGCCGTTCCGAGTGGAATCCGCTCACCGCCCCGCCCGTTTCGCCAGCGCATGAAACGACTTAGCCTCGCCGCGCTTGTGCTGTGCCTCGCCTCCGCCGTCTTCGCTGCCGAACCGGAAAAGACGAATGAGAAGCCCGCGCCTCCCCTCGGCGCGCGCGCAGACAAGCTGATCAAAGACGCGCTGCCGGTTTGTTCCGACCCCGCAACGGAATCGCGCGTGGCCCTGCAACATGCGCTGCCGCCCGACATGATCGGTGCCGTCGTCCGCATCGCCAGCAAGCGGGGGTCGTGCGAGGGGCAGTGGGCGGCGATCACGTCGACCGAGGGCGGCTTCTTCTTCGGCACACCATGGTTCCTGGATGGGATGGAGGGAACGCTCGAAGAGAAGCTGAAGAACTTCACGATGCAGTACATGAAGGAGATGTACAACCCGGTCATCGACAAGACCAAAACGCACGAGGGGCTGTATCGCGCGACGCTGTACCAGACGGTGGAAGGCGGCAAGCTGCCGCTGGAAGGCGAGATCGATCCGGCCGGCACGGTCTTTTTCATCGGGCACTTCGTTCCGATCGCCGCCGACTTCCGAACCTCGCGCTTAAAGGCGTTCGACCACTTCCTCAGTCTGTCTCCCTCCACCGGCGCCGGAGCTCCGGTGGTGACGGTGATCGAGTTCTCCGATTTCGAATGTCCGTCCTGCCAGCACGCTGCCGGATACATGAAACCGATCCTGGAAGCGCACGGCGACAAAGTTCGCTACATCCGCTACGACACGCCGCTGGTGACGATCCATCCGTGGGCCCTGGCCGCCGCGATCGCGGGCCGCGCGGTGTGGCACCAGAAGCCCGATCTGTTCTGGAAGTACAAGGAGCAGATCTACGCGAATCAGGAGAAGCTCTCCGCCTTCACCATCGACGAGTTCGCCCGCGGCTTCGCCTCGGACCACGAACTCGACATGAAGAAATACGACGCGGAAGTGCAATCGCCCGACCTTCGCGCGGAGTTGGTGAACGGAACGGGCAACGCGTTCACAAATGACGTCCGTGCGACGCCGACCTACCTCGTGAACGGAACGTTCGTCGATCCGGGCACGGACGGAAAGGCGCTCGCGGAGTACGTGAACGAGGCGCTGAAAAAGTAGCGGCTCTGTCATCCTGAGCCGCCGCAGCCACGTAAGCGCGAAGCGCGGAGTGGCGCAGGACGGTCGAAGGACCCCCTCCCTGCAACCCGGGAGGGCGGGCTAATCAATGGTTTTTGCACGAGGCCAGCATGCCGGGGTTCCTTCGACCGTCCTGCGCTGCTGCGCAGCTTCGGCGGCTCAGGATGACAGTCCGACCTCTCACACGCTGCGCCACACGAAATCGAGAAAGTGCTTGAGGATGCGTCCCGTCAAGCCCCAGATCTCGTGCTGTTCGTAGCGGTAAAAGTACGCGGGATAGCTCCTGCCGCGAAAGGCGACGTAGCGCACCTCGGGCTGCATCGGCAACAACAACGCTTCGATCGGAACTTCGAAGACTTCATCCACTTCGCTGGCTTGCAACACGTAGTCGATGCGCTCATCGATGATGCCGGCGAATGGAGCGACCAGGAATCCGCTGTTGGTGACGAGATCGTCGAGGCGTCCGATCAGCTCGATGTGTTCGGCGCCGATCCCGACTTCTTCGTGCGCCTCGCGGATGGCTGCCGCTTCGAGCGACTCATCCGATTCGACGCCGCCGCCGGGGAAGGCGATCTGTCCGCTGTGCGCGGCGAGATTTGCGGAGCGCCGGGAGAAGAGCAAGCTCCAACCTTCGCCGTTCGGGACCAGTGGGATCAGTACGGCGGCGCGTTTCAGCTTCGGTTCGTCGATCGCAATGGCGGGACGGGCGCCGAGAATCGCGCGCAGGCGAATCAGCGCCGCGTCGTCAAAGCGCGGCACGTGCGGTCTCCAGTTCCGCGAACGGCTCCGGCGCGATCATCGGAATGCCTTCGATGGCGTGGTAGAGCCGCAACGTCCCTGGCGCGCCCGGCAGCGGAACTTCGGCCGCATCGCCGGGACGAAGATCGCGCGGTAATTCAACCCAGCGATCGTCGATGACCGCATCGCCGTTGAACGTCAGCATCATCAGGCGGTAGCCAGGTTCACCGTAACTACGCGTGCGCAGCGTGAAATCGCCGGTGTTGCGGAGAACGATGAGATCGTCGCGAAGGGCTACATCGAGTTTCGGGAAGAGCGGAATCGTGCGCGTGATCGCGGGGACGGACTCGCGGGACGCATCTTCCAACGCGGCGAGATAGCCGCAAACCGTCAACTCCATCGACGCGTTCTCGCGCAGCCAGTTCGCTTGCTCATCAGCAGGATCGGCAAGATCGCGCACGAAAAAATCGGCAAGCGTTTCGATTTCGCGGTCGCCGAACGGAATCTTCACCACGCAGTCATCGGGAAACTCTGCGAACTGCGCGTAGTCGCTGACGGCGACCGGCTTCCCCGCTTCAAACGCGCGAATCAAGGTGCCCGATGTTTCGCCCGCGCTCGGATAGCGAAGATTCACCAGGCGGTCGACGGCCGCAAAGTACGCGGCAAACTCTTCGTCCGGAACATAGCCGGTGAAGGTGATGCCATCACCGCGCAACGCATCGACGTCGACATTCGGCGCCGGCTCGCCGACGATCATCAAGCGCAGTTTCCTATCGCGAAGTCTCGCTGCCGCAAATGCCGCGAGCACGACGTCGGCGCGTTTGGCCGAGGTGAGGAATCCAAAGAGTCCGATGACGCGGTCGTCTGCGTCGAATCCGTACTGTGCGCGCACCGCGTCGCGCTTTCCGCGCGCCGACGGCTGCGGCTCGAATGGATGCGGCACCACATGAATCGGCGCCGTCACGCCGAATGATTGCAAGCGCTCCGCGGCATACCGGTTGTGCACGATCACAGCACGCGAGCGATTCGCGACGGCGACCGAGGCCGGCATCAGAAAGTTGCCCATCTCGCTGTGCAGTCCCGCCGCCCGTCCGCGCGCCCACGCCGCCCCCGCCTCGCCGTGATTCGCTTCCAGCGCCGCGACATAGCCATCGACGTCGCCGCGCGCCAGCGTCATCTCCACGATCAGGTGATGCAGCACGAGATCGTGTAACACGATCACGCCGGGAGTGCGCATGGCCTCTTCGTAGATCCAGGCGTGGTGTGGGTTGTTGCCGAGATGATAGAGGCGGGTGTGGGGGGTCGGGAGTGGGGGGTGGGAGATTGAGACAGCACTTACGTCGAGATGCTGGCGCAGCGCGGGCAGGACCATCGAGACGTAGTGCGCAACGCCTGTCCGTTCGGGCGGAAGCGGCGAAAAACTTGCGACCTCCATCGGACTCACTCCCACACCCTATACCCCGCTCCCCACACCCTATTCACTCGCCGTCTTCCTCGCGCCGGCGGCCAGGTACGCCTCCACGAATCCGCCGAGATCACCGTCCATCACGCGCTGCACGTCGCCGACTTCGTAGCCGGTGCGGAGGTCTTTGATCATCTGGTACGGCTGCATCACGTAGGAGCGGATCTGCGAGCCGAAGGCGATGTCCTTCTTTTCGCCTTCGAGCTTCTCCTGATCCTCCTGCCGCTTGTCGACCTCGAGCTGGTAGAGCTTCGATCGCAGCAGCTTCATGGCCACGTCGCGGTTCTTGTGCTGGCTGCGCTCGTTCTGACAGGTCACGACGATGCCGGTGGGCAGATGCGTGATGCGCACCGCGGAATCGGTGACGTTGACGTGCTGCCCGCCGGCGCCGCTGGAGCGATAGGTGTCGACCCGCAGGTCCTTGTCGTTGATCTCGATCTCGATCTCTTCGTCGATGTCGGGATAGACATAGACGGATGCAAACGACGTATGCCTCCGCTTGGCCGCATCAAACGGCGAGATGCGCACGAGCCGATGCACGCCGTGCTCCGACTTCATGTAGCCGTACGCGTAGTCGCCGCGCACCATCACCGTCGCGCTTTTCAATCCCGCTTCCTCGCCGGACTGGTAGTCGACGATTTCCGCGGACCAACCTTTGCGCTCGGCGTAGCGGAGATACATGCGCAGCAGCATCTCCGCCCAATCCTGCTACTCGGTGCCGCCGGCGCCGGGATGGATGGCCAGGATGACGTCGCGCTCGTCGTGCTCACCGGAGAGTTTCATGGTCATCTCGATGGCGGTGATCTCCGTATCGAGTTGCGAGATGACCTCGTCGATTTCGGCATCGACGGGTTCGCCTTCGCGCTGCAGTTCGAGCAGCACGTCGAGCTCACTGTCTTTGTTGAGAATTTCTTCGCCCGAGGCGATGCGCTTTTCTACGCGTGCGCGCTTGCGGCCGACTTCCTGCGCGGTCTCGGGCTTGTCCCAGAAACCGGGCGCGGACATTTCGCGCTCGATCTCGTCGAGCGTCTTGCGTGCGGAGTCGAGGTCAAAGATAGCTCCGGACCGCTTGCAGCCGGTCTTTGAGGTCCGAGACTTTGGAGAGGGTGTCGTCTTTCATGGCGCGTAGGGTAAACGATTCACTGTCATCCTGAGCCGCCGAAGCTGCGTAGGCGAAGCCGGAGC
>JBAVBF010000363.1:0-8699 GCA_049586115.1 Thermoanaerobaculia bacterium
GACGAGTACGACGACGATGACGAGCCGCCCGTCACGTATCCGCGCGCCGTTCCGAATCACCGCTCGCAGCCGCCGGCGTGGCAAAGTTTCCTCAACGCACTTCCGCCGCCTCCGCCGCCGGTGCGCGAGAGCGGATCGCGCAGCGTACCCGAGGAGATCGCGTACGTCATCGTAGGATCGCGTCGCGCGCAATCGCTCACGCTCGAAATTCTCGGCCGCGCGCGCAAGAAGAATGGCGACTGGGGAAAGTGGAAACCACTTTCGATTCGCCTCGACGAGCTGGAAAAGTTAACGGCGTTCGATCGCGAATCGCTCGCTCTGCTGAATCCGAATTCGTGGGCGTACAACACCGAACGCATGGTCACCGTCGCTCCGACGATGGTGGCATGGTGGGTCGAGCGCCTCGCGCGCGCCGGCAAGCTCGGCGTTCTCGATACCGATCAGATTCAGACCATCAGCTGGGACGACGGCCCGCCGTTTACGTTGCGCGTCGCCATCGTCAATGACGCCGCCGCGTCGAAGTACCGCATCGTCGCGACGATCGAGCGCGAGGGCGAAACGCTGTCGCTGGAATCCATCGAACACACCATGCCGGGAATCCTCATCGCCGGCAGACGCGCGAGCCGGTTCGACGACGGCGGCCGCGGCTCGTGGCTCGAAGCGGTGCGCGCCAATCCGTCGATCGAAGTCCCGCACGCGGATGCCGACAAATTTCGCCAGGCGCTCCTGCGCGCGCCGATCGCCAACATCGAATTGCCCGAGGAGCTCGGCTGGACGATTCTCGACATTCGTCCGCGGCCGATGCTTTCACTCGTCAATCAATCGTGGACCTCGGAGCTGAGCGCGCAACTCGATTTCGCATACGACGAATGGCGCGTCTCCAGCCGTTCCGAGGAAATGCAGACGACACTCGGACGAAAACTGATCCGCCGAAACCGCGCCATCGAGGACGGATTTCGCGCGCGCCTCGGCGGACTCGGCGTGATCTCGACATGGGACGGCTATCGCGTACGGCAGTCGCAGGTCGAAGACATCGTGCGGAAGTTGAGCGCCGAGGGCTGGACCATCGAGCTCGACTCCGCGAAGGTACGCGTGGCCGACGATTTCGACGTCGAGATTTCGAGCGGCATCGACTGGTTCGATCTCAACATCAGCGCGAGCTTCGACGACATGGAAGTCGATCTGCCCGAGTTGCTCGCTGCAGCCGAGGGCAATCGGTCGCTGCTGCGATTGTCGGACGGTTCGTTCGGCATCATGCCGTCGTCGTGGATGGAGTCGCTCGCGCCGGCGCTGGAGCTCGGGAAGCGCGAAGGCGCCGGCGTGCGCTTCCGTCCGTCGCAGGCGCTGCTCATCGACGCGCTGCTGAAATCGAACACGCGTCACGTCGACACCGCGTTCGCCGAACTGCGACAGCGCGTTGCGGATGCGTCACCCGAGCCGCGGCAGGAACCGGCCACGCTGATGACTGAGCTGCGTCCGTACCAGCGCGCGGGCCTCGGCTGGCTTGAGTTCCTGCGCACCACCGGCCTCGGCGGCTGCCTCGCGGACGACATGGGCCTCGGCAAAACCGTGCAGACGCTGGCGATGTTGGAAGAGCTTCGCGCGAACGGAAATCGCGGACCGTCGCTCGTCGTGGCGCCTCGGTCGCTGCTCTTCAACTGGGCCGCCGAAGCGAAACGATTCGCGCCGCAACTGCGGGTGATGGAGCATCACGGAACGGAGCGGGTCAAGAATGAGTTTGCGCACGCCGATCTCGTGCTGACGACGTACGCGACCATGCGCCTCGACATCGTCAAGCTGGCCGAGACGGAGTTCGAGTACGTGATCCTCGACGAATCGCAGGCGATCAAAAACGCGACCAGCCAGGTGGCGAAAGCGAGCCGCCTTCTTCGCGGACGCCATCGCCTCGCGCTCAGCGGCACGCCGATCGAGAACCACCTCGGCGAGCTCTGGAGCCTCTTTGAGTTTCTCAATCCCGGCCTCCTAGGCTCGTCGCGTTCGTTTGCGCGAACCTTCGCGGCGAAGAACACGCCGCCTGAACGCCGCGATGCGCTCGCGCGCGGTCTGCGTCCGCTGCTCCTTCGCCGCACGAAGGAACAGGTCGCGCCGGAGCTGCCGGAACGCATCGAGCAGACACTCTACTGCGAACTGGAAGGGACGCAGAAAAAGCAGTACGAGGAGTTGCGCGATCACTACCGCGCCGCGCTGCTCGGCCGCATCAAGAAGGGCGGCATCGACAAGGCGCGCAT
The DNA here is from genome assembly GCA_049586115.1 of Thermoanaerobaculia bacterium. GTDB lineage: Bacteria > Acidobacteriota > Thermoanaerobaculia > Gp7-AA8 > Gp7-AA8 > JADGNZ01. The sequence goes on from JBAVBF010000363.1 coordinate 2,250, forward strand.
GCACATCCTCGAAGCGCTGCTCCGCTTGCGCCAAGCTGCCTGCGATCCCGCGCTCATCGACGGCAACACCGACGCGCCGTCCGCGAAGGTCGAGCTACTGATGGACGAGCTGCGCGACGTGCTCGATTCCGGCCATCGCGCGCTGGTCTTCTCGCAATTCACGTCGTTCCTGTCGATCGTTCGCGGTGTCCTCGATCGCGAACGCATCCCGTATCTCTACCTCGACGGCAAGACGACGAATCGCCAGACGCTGGTCGAACAGTTTCAGGATTCCTCCGGCCCGCCCCTTTTCCTGATCAGCCTCAAAGCCGGCGGTCTCGGCCTGAACCTGACGAACGCTGACTACATCTTCCTGCTCGACCCCTGGTGGAATCCCGCCGTCGAAGCGCAAGCGATCGATCGCGCCCACCGCATCGGCCGCCAGAAGCCGGTCGTCGCCTACCGCCTCATCGCCCGCGACACCGTCGAAGAAAAGATCCTCGAACTGCAGGCAAAGAAGCGCGAGCTGGCCGAGTCGATCATCTCCGAGGACAACAGCGTTCTACGCCGGCTGGAGTTGGAGGACCTGGAGCTCTTACTGACGTGAGCAAAACGCGACGCGGCCATTGACGTCGTGAGAGACTTTCGCCTCGACACCCATGACTTCCGAGGCCCCGCAATCGAGCATCGTTCTGTATCGCACCGAAGATGGGCGGACGCGCATTCAGTGTCGCTTCGAAGATGAAACGATCTGGCTGACGCAGGCGCAGATTGCGGAGCTGTTCGACAAAGATGTCCGAACCGTCAATGAGCACCTCATCAACGTCTTCGATGAGGGCGAGCTGGACCGTCCGGCAACTATCCGGAAATTCCGGATAGTTCGAATGGAGGGCGCCCGCACCGTCGAACGCGAGATCGACCACTACCGGCTCGAAGCCATCCTTGCTGTCGGCTACCGGGTTCGCAGTCCGCGCGGAACACAGTTCCGCCAGTGGGCCACTACCCGACTAAGCGAATTCCTAGTGAGAGGCTTCACCATGGATGACGAGCGGTTGAAGAACCCGTCGGGTCCGGGAGTACCCGACTACTTCGATGAGCTGCTCGAACGCATCCGCGACATTCGCGCGAGCGAGCAGCGGATGTATCTCCACGTCCGCGAGATCTTCGCGTTGGCAGCCGACTATTCGCCGAACGAAGCCGAGACGCGTCACGTGTTCCAGATTATCCAGAACAAACTCCATTTCGCCGCCACCGGCCGGACAGCGCCCGAGTTGATCGCCGAACGCGCGAATGCGGCGTTGCCGAACATGGGCCTGACCAGCTGGAAAAGCGGCGCGGTTCGAAAGGGCGACGTGACCATCGCGAAGAACTACCTGCACGGGAACGAAATCGAGGAGCTGAATCGGATCGTGGTGATGTTCCTCGACTTCGCGGAAGATCAGGCGCGGCGCCGCCAGCAGATCTTCCTCCGCGACTGGCAGAAGCGCCTCGATGAGTTCCTCCGCTTCAACGACCGCAACGTGCTGCCAGATGGCGGCAGCGTCACGCGCGATGAAGCGAACGAAAAGGCGCAGCGCGAGTACGACGATTTCGCGCAACGCCGAAGAACGCATCGCGAGTTGCTTACGGAGGCCGAAGTCATGCGCGAGATCGAGTCGCTGCGCAGGCCGGCGAAGCAGTAGCCATCATCGCGCGTACGCGGCGTAGCGCGCGTCGCTGGCGACCACGCGTAGCTGATGCGCGGCGAGTTGCGCGCGATGCGCGGCGTCATTCGCTCGGACGATGAAAATGCGCGGCGTGGCGGCGTCGGCGAGGGCGGTGTCGAGCCACGGCATCGGTTTGATCGAGGCGCCGCCGGCGAAGTTCGCGTAGTGGCGGATCAGGTAGTTGCTCGTGAACTCCTCGGCGTCCGGCGTGACGACGACCATTGGCCGTTGAAGGTAGAACGTCATCGAGCCGGTGAAGGCTTCGATGCCGACGATTTCCGTTTGCGGCGTGACGATCGGCCGGATCTGCTCCATCAACGCAGCCTCGGAACGGCGCGCGCCGATGGCGCGCATCATCGGATTCGCGGCGAGCGGGATGGCGAGGATCGGAATGGTCAGAGCGATGAGGACGACGTCCCGATTGCGGACGAACGCCAGCGCGCCGCCAATGACGAACGCAATCCCGATCGCCATCGCGGAGATGCGCGCGGCGTCACCGTATTCGGCGCGCAGGTGCAGGAACGGCGGCGCGATGATGAGCGCGAGTCCGAAAATCAGAAGCACGATCGCCGCGATGCGCGAGCCGACCCGTGCGTTGTGCCAGATGCGCGCGACGAGCAAGGCCACGGGCGCCATCAGCGGCAGGATGTACTGCGGCCGCTTCGACTGCGAGATCGAGAAGAAGAGGAACGGGATCGCGATCCAGAGCAGCAAATAGATCGTCGATCGGTCGCGGCGATCGATCGCACGCGGACTGCCGAGGAGGACGATCGACCATGGCAGGGCTCCGGCGAGGAGATACGGGATGAAGTACCACGGCGGGCCGGTGCGTTTGAGCGCTTTCGTGGCCAGCCGTTGCGCGGTTTCGGTGACGACGACGTAATGCAGGAAGTCGGGGATCACGCGCGAGACTGCCCATACCCACGGCGCCACCGCAAGTACGAACAACCCCAGTCCGCCCCACGACCAGAGTGCGCGAAAACGCCTGCGCCAGATTGCATACGGAATAGCGACGAGCAGCGGCAACGCGATCGCGACCGGGCCTTTCGTGATCACTCCGAGGCCGATCGAGAGCCAAGCGAGTGCGGACCATTTGCGCGCGTTCTCCTCGCATGCGAGGTAGAAAAATGCGGTCGCCATCGTGATGAACAGCGCCAGTGCGGCGTCGAAAATCACGGTGTGCGAGAACGCGACTGCAAGCGGCGTCGCGAGAAAAACGATCGCGGCGAGGAACGCCTCGTCACTTCCCCACACGCGTTTTGCAAACCACCACAGGAACGCAGCGCCGGCAAGCGTGAAGAGCAACGCAGGCAGCCGCGCGGCGGCCTCGGTCGGACCGAGAATCTCCATCGCGGCGGCCTCGGACGCGAAATAGACGATCGGCTTGTCGAGGTACGGCAGGCCATCGAGTCGCGGCATCACGTAATCGTTCGTCGCCGCCATCTCGCGCCCCACCTCGGCGTTGCGCCCTTCGTCGGGGTCGAGCAACGGAAATCCGCCGAGGTGAATGGAGAGGGCGATGACGACGAGGAGGAGCCACCAGCGGAGCAGAACGGAAGGGGCAGCCAAAGCGCGCGAAGGATACCGCTAATATTCGCGGCCATGTTCCGACGATTGACGCCTCTGCTCATCTCCTTCTTTTGCGTTGCGGCAACCGCCCAGAACGGAATCCGACCCGCGGCAATCGCATCGCACATCCGCTTCCTCGCCAGCGATGCACTCGAAGGTCGCGAGACGGGCATGCGCGGCTTCGAGGTTGCGGCGCAATACGTTCGCGCGCAGTTCCAGGCGATCGGACTGCAACCGCTGCAGCCCGACTGGTTTCAGCACTTCGCCTTGCGTGCGGCCACGCTCGATGAAACGCAGTCGTCGCTCGCGATCAATGGCAAGCCGCTGGTCATTCGCAAAGACTTCTTGATGCGTCCGGACTTCGCGCGAGAGAACGTTTCCGTCGACGCTCCGCTGGTCCTGGCGGGCTTCGGCGTCACCGCGCCGGAACTGCACCGCGACGACTACGCCGGCATCGACGCTCGCGGAAAGATCGTGGTCGTGATCAGCGGTGCGCCGAAATCGTTCCCTTCCGATCAGCGCGCCAACTACTCGGCCGGCGAGGTGAAGCGCCACAACGCCGCGGCACATGGCGCCGTCGGCATGCTGACGATCAACACGGCCACCGATGAAGCGCGCAATCCGTTCGAGAAACGAGCGCGCCAGAGCGGCATCGCGCCGATGACGTATCTCGACGTGAACGGCAATCCCGTCGACGTGGTCGAGTCGCTGCGCGGCGCGGCATCGCTGAGCGGCGAGACCGCGGCGATGGTTTTCAACGGCGCGGCGATTCCGCTCGATCGCGTTCTCGCCGATGCCGAGAATGGCGTCGACATTCATTTCCACTGAACGCGACGGCTTCCATCAAGAACGTGACTCGTTTCGCACAGGTGCAGAGCGAGAACGTCATCGGCGTTCTGCCCGGCAGCGATGCGAAGCTGCGCGACGAGTATGTCGTCGTCTCCGCACATCTCGACCACCTCGGCAATCATCCGCCGGCGAACGGCGGCGACGGTCTGTATAACGGTGCGTACGACAACGGTTCCGGCATCGCCTGCCTCATCGAGATCGCGCGCAGCCTTGCCGCCGGTCCCCGGCCGAAGCGTTCGGTGATCTTCGTCGCACTCACCGGCGAGGAGAAGGGCGAGCAGGGATCGGAGTACTTCGTTCACTTTCCGCCGGTGCCGAAACGGCAGCTCGTCGCGGACGTAAACATGGACATGTTCCTGATGATCTATCCGGTTGCGGACGTCGTGCCGCTCGGCGGCGAGCATTCCTCGCTCGGCTCGATGTCGGAGGCCGCAGCGCGCGCCTCGGGCTTCAGCGTCAGCCCCGATCCGTATCCGGAAGAGGTGCGTTTCATTCGCAGCGACCAGTATTCGTTCGTGAAGGCGGGCATCCCGGCGGTTCATTTGAAGCCCGGCAACAAGAGTACCGACCCGTCGATCGACGGCGCGAAACTGACGCGCGATTGGCTGCGCACGATCTATCACTCGCCGAAAGATGATCTGTCACAGACGTTCGACTGGGCCTCGGGCGCGCGCTATGCCGAGACGAACCTGCGGCTCGTGCGCGCGATCGCCGATACGCCAGCGCGGCCGTCGTGGACGCCGGGCGATTTCTTCGGCGAAAAATTCGGACGCGGCGGACGGAAGGCGACGATTACGCTGCGGTAAATTCTCCGTCGGCGAAGCCGGCGTAAGAACCGTAGACCACGGCTTCGAGCCGTGGGAAATCGGATGCGCGAAGAATTGTGAGCGCGCTTCAGCGCGCGAAAGAAAGCTTTCTGTCACCCGCCAAGGCGGGCTCACAAATCATCCGCACGCTGACCCACGCGTGAACGCGTGGGCTACGGTTCTTACGGCAGCTACGCCGCGACATACACTCGTGCTCTGATGATGCCGATGAAAGACCTCCTCGGGCGCACCTTCGATTTCACCACGCCGCCGTCGCGCGTCGTATCGCTGGTGCCTTCGTTGACGGAGACACTCTTCGACCTCGGCGCGGGCGATGCGGTCGTGGGCATCACCGACTTTTGCATCTTCCCTGCGGACATCGACCGGCCGCGCGTTGGCGGGACGAAGAATCCGCGCATCGATGAGATCCGCGCGCTGTCGCCGGATCTTGTCTACATGAATCTCGAAGAGAACATCGAGCGTCATGCGAAGGCGATCGATGAGTTCGCGCCGGTGTTCGTCACTGAACCAAAGACGGTGGACGACGTGGCAGCACTCATCACCATCCTCGGCACGATTCATCGCCGCGATGAACGAGCCCGCAAGCTGAACGACGCTCTGGCGAGCGAGCGCGGCACGATCGCCAGCTTCACCTTCGCGGTGCCGATCTGGAAGAAGCCGTGGATGTGGTGCGGCGGCGATACGTACGTTTCGAATCTCGTCGCTTCGATTGGCGGGACGAACGTGCTCGGCGATCGCGAACGGTACCCGTCGATCGATCTCGATGGCGTGCTCGCGCTTCGCCCGGACATCATCTTTCTGCCCGACGAACCGTACGAATTTACAGCCGCCGATGCCGCCGAAATTCGGGGACCGCGCGTGATCGGTCCATTTCACGGTCATCTGTTCACGTGGCACGGCACGCGGACGATCCTCGGGCTGCGATTTCTGCGCGAATCTCTTTAGGAGACTGCGTTCGCTACTTGACGACAAGATCGTGCAGCAGTTCTTCAATGTTTTCGGGAACAGCGACGGGCACAAACCACGATTGCGGATAGAGATAGTCTTCGCCCGACTCATCGATGATGCGCGCGTAATCACGCGAGGCGGCAGAGGTATCTTCGAGAATTTCGTAGACCTTGCGCAACTCGAGCGTTCCAGCGTATTCGCCGTTGTTAATGCAGATGACGAAGTGCTTTGCGTCGCTCATTAGTCAGTCGAGGTAACGCTTGATTTTGATCCAGCGCCGGCCGATTCCGTGTGCTTCGTACCAGTGTATCTCGGCGTCAGCAATCCTACCATCCGCGAGCCGCACGGTCGCGAAGCCCTTCACCTTCCGCCAGTTTCCTCGGCCGAAGTGTTCTGCAAAACGGCCACATCACGGATGCCATGGCCGCTAGCGATGATTTCGATTCCGTGGATTGGGCCGATGATCTCGAATGATTCCGGCACATCTCACCTCAGCTGATCACCCTTCGATGATCCCCGTCGCCCAGATGCGCAGCGTCTCCTCCACCGAGTCGAGTTGCCTCGTGAAGAAG
>JBAVBF010000364.1:0-6659 GCA_049586115.1 Thermoanaerobaculia bacterium
CGCCGACAACGGTCTGGCGACCGCCCGGCGGAACGGCTGGAACGACGAGATCCCGTGGTTCGACGCATTGTTGGCCCGAATCGATCTCGCCGAGGACGGCGACCCGACTCCCCACTTGGACCGGATACGCGCCTGGACCTCGCGCACCGGCGACATGCAGTACATCATCGCGGCGCACCTTCTCACGGCGCGACACCTGCTCGCCCGCGGCGACACCCAAGCCGCCCTCGGCGAAGCGGAGACTGGCCTGCTCCACGCCGTGGCCTGTGGCTATGGCCTTCTGCGAATCGAGCTGCTGGTTGCACTAGCCCGCATCCGGCTGGCCTGGCCCGATCCGCCGAAGGCGATCCAGGCGGCGCGGGAGGCGCTCGACCTCGCTGCTCATCCGGACTGCGGCTACGCGTGGGGCGAAGCCGACGCGGCACAGGCCTGGGGCGAGGCGTTCTTCGCCAACAGCGAGATCCCCCTCGCGCAGCGCGCGTTCACCCGCGCACTCGAAGTGCGCCGCCGGATCGAACATCCCGGCGTCTCGGAAACAGAGCGATGGCTTGCTCGCACGGTCTAGTACCCGTCCGTAGAGGCGTCACAGGTTTGAACTCATTGCGAAGCCGCCTGCATGCTAGCGTCCGAGGGCATGAGCGAGATCGACTCTCTTGAATTGCCAATGTTGAGGATCGGCCGGCTCCTCTTCGCCCTCTCCGTCGTCGCGTCCGGGATCTACCAACTCGTCACGGGGCGCTACGTGAACCTCGTGCCGGTGGATGCTGCCCATGTCCAGCCGTGGCAGGCTTACCTCCTCGGCGTGCGCTTCATTCTCATCGGCGTTGGCTTGCTCGTCCGGAGAACGGTGTCGGCGGCCGCCGTCACGCTCGCGGTGCTCCTGCTCGTGCTGTTCTTCGGATTCAGCCTGCGCGCGGCGCTTCCGCAGGCGTCGATGGGATATGTATGGGTTGACCCTTTGATGATTCTGGCGCTCCTCGGCGGTGTGAGTCTGGCCGCCGTCCGGCACGACGGATCACCTCTCGACGGCGTTTTCGAAACGGCCACGCGCTTCGCGCCGCTGGCGCTCGGCGCATTCCTGGCCTATTGCGGTGCCTTGCACTTCCCGTACGCCAAGTACGTTGCGGGCCTGGTCCCGTCGTGGATTCCGGCGCACCTGTTCTGGACGTACTTTGCCGCGATCGCGCTGATCGCGGGCGGGATCGGCGTGCTCGTTCCGCGAACAGTCCGCCTGGCGGCGACGCTGTCGGGAATCATGCTTTTCAGCTGGGTCTTCCTCGTTCACATCCCGCTCGCCATCAGTACGCACACCGTCAGCGAGGTCTCGCGCGGCTTTCAGGCTCTTCAGGACAGCGCCGTCGCGTTCATGCTGGCCGGCTGGCCGAGAATTTTCCGGCGCGCGATGACCTAAGACTCCGTCGGTGCGCGCTTACTCGAAGCCGATTCGCAACTTAGCCGCGATTGCGGCGAGGCGCTTGTCGTGAGTCCAGAGTGTCGCGGCCGGCGTCAGCGTCACCGACGCGAGAAGGTGTGCGTCGATGTAGCCGATGCCTTTGCCCATCAGCCGGTGATTCTCGATGAAGTGCAGCACTTCGTCGTCATTTGCAACGACGCTTGACGGGAGAGTGACGAGGAGGTCGAGGACTTCCCGCCTCCTCCTGATTTCGCCGCATGCGAGTTCCCCGATGATGAAGGGATGCAGCAACACGTCCTCGGCTTCGAGCGCATCGACAAGCGCCGTGATCGAGCGATTCAGGTGATCGATCCAGACCGAGGTGTCGACGACGATCAAGACGAACGCCGTCTGCGGGGAGCTTTGGCACCGCGATCGCTGCCGCCGAGCTTGGCTAGACGACGCGCACTCTCTCGGGCGATGAGGGCGCGAAGTCCGTCGTGGATCAGTGCCGTGCGCTCCTGCGTCCCCGTCATCCGCTGCGCCTCTTCGACTAATTGCTCGTCGAGGTTGATCGTGGTTCGCATGTGATGCACGTATCGTACATCATGTGATGCATCATAGAGTTACCGCCCCTGAAAGTTCGCGGCGCGCTTCTCGAGAAACGCGCGCATCCCTTCCTTCGTGTCGTCGCTGGCGCAGAGGAGGCCGAAGAGGGTGGCTTCGAGGAACTGGCCTTCTTCGAAGGACATGTTCAGGCCGTTGTTGACGGCTTCGATCGAGGCGCGAATCGCCAGTGGCCCGCGCGAGGCGATTTTCTTCGCCAGCTCTTCGCAGGTTGCCATCAGCTGATCCGCGGGAACCACGCGGTTTACCAAGCCGATCTTTTCGGCCTCGGCGGCGTTGATGCGGTCGCCCGTACAGATCAGTTCGAGCGCTTTACCTTTGCCAAGCGAGCGGGCCATGCGTTGCGTGCCGCCGTAGCCGGGGATGATTCCGAGCGTCACTTCGGGGAGTCCGATCTGGGCTTTGTCCGAGGCGATTCGGATGTGGCAGGCCAGAGCCAGCTCGCAGCCGCCGCCGAGGGCGAAGCCGTTGATCGCGGCGATCACGATTTTGGGGAAGCGTTCGATGAAGGAGAGGATGAACTGGCCGCGCTCGGACGTCTCCTTGCCAGTGATCGGAGTCTTCTGCGCGAGCTCGTTGATGTCGGCGCCGGCGACGAAGGCTTTCTCGCCGCCGCCGGTGACGATGACCGCGTTCACGTTCGCGTCGTCGCGTCCCTCGGCGAAAACTCTGTAGATTTCCTCGACCGTCTGCGCGTTCAACGCGTTCAAGACTTTGGGACGATCGATCGTGACGTAGAGAATGCCGTCGCGGACTTCGGCTTTGACGTTTTCGAGGTTTTCGTAGGGCATCATTTCACCTTGTCGAACGGGATCGGCGTCCCCGACGCGTAGTCGTAGAAGCCGGTGCCTGTTTTGTTGCGTCCGAGGCGTCCGGCCAGGACCATTTTGCGAAGCAGCGGCGGCGCGGCAAATCTCTTTTCCTGATACTCGGCGAACATGACCTCGGTGATGAAGTACGTGGTGTCGAGGCCGACGAAGTCGAGCAGCGTGAACGGGCCCATCGGATAGCCGCAGCCGAGCATCATCGCTTTGTCGATGTCTTCGATCGAGCCGACGCCCTCCTCGTATGCGCGAATGGCGTCGAGGATGTACGGGACGAGCAGACGGTTGACGATGAAGCCGGAGTTGTCGCGCGCGGCTACGGCTTCCTTGCCGAGCGATTTGGCGAAGGCGAAGGCGCGATTGAACGATTCGTCGCTGGTGAGAATCGTGCGCACGACTTCGACGAGCTTCATCAGCGGAACGGGGTTAAAAAAATGCAGGCCGACGAACTGCTTCGGGCGCGCGGTGGCCATCGACAGCTCGGTGATCGTCAGCGACGATGTGTTCGAGGCAAAGATGGCGTCCTTCTTCACGATCCTGTCGAGCGTGGCATAGGTCTCTTTCTTCAGCTCCGCATTTTCGATGATCGCTTCGATGACGATGTCGCAGTCGGCGAGGTCGTCGAGGTTCGTGGTCCCCTTCAGCCGCGACATGCAGGCGTCCTTGTCGGCGGCCTGCAGCTTTCCCTTCTCGACGAACTTGCCGAGGGACTTGTCGATGCCGGCGAGACCCTTGTCGAGAAACTTCTGTTCCACTTCGCGCACGACGGTTTCGTAACCGGCCTGCGCAGCAATCTGAGCGATCCCCGAGCCCATCAACCCGCAGCCGAGGACGCCCACTTTCTTGATGTCAGACATGTACTTCTCCTTTTTTGGCGCGCGCATTCTAGTCGACGGCGATCCGCAGATGACGCAGATGGACGCCGATAAAACTACGTCCACTCCTCGCGGCCGGTCCTTCCCTTCCCTGGTGTCCGTCCCTGCTTGCGGCGTTCGGAGTCGGGGATGAAGACTTCGCGGTGCGGGCGCGTTTCTTCGAGCTTGGCAACGAAGCGGATTGCTTCGTCGATGACGTCGTCGAACGACTTCGCGGGCGGGATGGCGTTGGCGCGCAATCGCGCGATGTGGTCGCGGAATGCTTGCGCCCTCCGATGCGCCTCGGCGACGCGCGCGGCCACGGCGCTGTTGGTTTCGCCGAGATGCTTCATCGCGCCCTGCAGTTCGGGGATGCGTTCGATGTGGCTGCAGAAAAGGACGATGTCGCTGCCGGCCATGAGCGCGCGTTCAGCCAGCGACTCGTAGGAGCCCAGGTCGGAGACAGCGTGCATTTCCATGTCGTCGCTGACGGCGAGGCCGTGGAAACCGATGGCATCGAGGAGATCGCGGCTCAACTTGCGGCTCAGCGTCGCCGGCGTGTCGGGATCGTCGATCTGCGGATAGGTGCCGTGGCCGATCATGATCGAGCCGGCTTCGTTGCCGAGTTTCGCGAACGGGACGAGATCGCGCGCGAGCATTTCGTCGCGCGAACGATTCATCACCGTCGCGCCGTAGTGCGGATCGCCGGAGCCGAGGCCGATGCCGGGGAAATGTTTGAGGCAGGCGGCCGTGCCGGTTTCGTGCAGGCCGCGGATGAACGCGCCGGCCAGCTCGACGACGGAGTCGGGATCGCTGCCGAACGTGCGGCGCTCCAGACCTTTCGGCGAATCGTCGCCGCGGATGTCGACGACCGGTGCGAGATCGATCTCGACGTCGAAGTAGCGCAGCGCCATTCCGATGACGCGTCCGCTCCAGCGCGACATCTCCGCTGGTTCCGCACCTTCCGCGAATGCCTGCACGCTCGGCAGTCCGGGGATGAGATGGCGAAGGCGGTCAACGCGGCCTCCCTCTTCATCGATCATCAGCAGCGGCGGCGCGGACGGCGCGAACGATTTGATCTCGGCGGTCAGCTCGCGGAACTCGTCTTCCTCGCCGATGTTGCGGCCGAAGATGACGACGGCGTACGGCGGATTGTCGCGAAGGATGCGGCGTTCGAGATCGCTGAGCGAGGTGCCGGCGATGCCGATGCCGAGGAGATCAGTAGACATTGCGGGGATCGTAGCAGAGGGCGCGCCAGCAATTACCGAACGGTGATGTAGACGCGATCGCGTTCGCCGCGTGCGTTCGTGGCGACGATCGTGTGTTGTCCCGTTCGCAACGGCCATTCGCGCGCGGAGGGCTTGCCGTCGACGATCCAGGTGGCGTCGTGCGTGGCGCGGAGATGGAGCGCCTGGAACTCGCGATGCAGCGTTGGATCGACGAGGTAGGTAGTGTCGTTCGCAGGGCTGGTGATGCGGAAGTTGGCTTCGCGGGCGATCGGCGCGGATGTCGTCGTGCGGCGTTCATGTGCTGCGGCCCATTCGCGATATTCGGCTGGCCACGAAACGCCGTCCGCGTGATGCCAGGCGCAGAACTCAACGGCGGCATCGCGCGGGAGCCATTCCGTCTCGTTGGCCGGACAAGACGTCGAAGGACGATGGCCGGACAGCGCGCAGATCGGCTGTTGTTCGAGATCGTCCGGACGATCGACGATTGTCGTCTCGTCGTTGCCGCCGGCGCGGCGCATCGCGGCGAGCATGACCGCGTGAAAAACCGGACCGGCGCCGGTGACGCCGCTGGAGTTCCGCAGCGCGGTGCGGTCGAAGTTTCCGACCCACACGCCGACGGTGACGGCGCGTGTGTAGCCGATGGTCCAATTGTCGTGGTAGGCCTGCGAGGTGCCGGTCTTGACGGCGACGGGGAAGGGGAAATCGAGGTTGCCGCCACGTCCGAAGATGAATTCGCGAGCCTTCGGATCGCTGAGGATGTCGGTGATCCAGAAGGCGGTGCGGGCGGAGACAGTTCGAGTTGCTGGTGCTGCGGATTCGGCCGGAGCACAGACAAGAGTGTCTGTGCCACACCTGCCGGTGGCAGAAACCGAGGCCGTTCTTTGCGCGCTGCCGCATGTGGCACAGACACACTTGTCTGTGCTTAGCGGCGAAGCCGCGCGAATCATGCTCGGCGAAACGGAGAGTCCGCCGCGAGCAAACGTCGCGTACGCCGTCACAAGCTGCTCCAGCGTCACCTCGGCATCGCCGAGGGTGAGTCCGAGTCCGTAGTAATCGGCGGTGCGGGTCAGGTCGCGAAATCCTGCTCCTCGGAGCAATCGCAGCAACGCGGGCGGTCCGACTTTCGACAGCAATGCAACCGCCGGCACGTTCTCCGAGCCGGCAAGCGCGAGGCGCGCGCGCAGCGGTCCGCGATAGCCGCCGTCGTAGTTTCGTGGCGTGTAGACCACGCCTCCCTCGGCGGTTGGAAAGTGGGACGGCACATCGGCCAGCACCGTCGCCGGCGTGAATCCCTGTTCGAATGCGAGCGCGTACGTGAACGGCTTCAGCGTCGATCCCGGCTGACGCAACGTCGTCACGCCGTCGATCGCGCCGCCGAAGTTCGTTCCGAAGTAATCGCCTGATCCTTCCCACGCCAGCCATTCGCCGGTGCGGTTGTCGAGGACCGCGACCGCGACGCTGTGCGCGCCGTGGCGCAGCAGTTCGGCCCGTTCGGCAGCGATGATTCCGCGCACGCTCGCCTGCAGATTCGCGTCGAGCGTGGTCTCGATGCGGCGCGGAGCATTGGGTCCGAGGGACGCGCGGACGCGTTCGACAAAATGCGGCGCGAGCGTCGGCTGGAGTCCGCGATCGAGCGACAGCCGTTCGGCGCGGGCGTCGCGATATTCGGCGGCGTCGATGCTGCCGAGTTTTCGCATGCTGGCGAGCACCGCGCGTTGCCGCGCCAGTGCCC
>JBAVBF010000365.1:0-2019 GCA_049586115.1 Thermoanaerobaculia bacterium
CCGTCGCGCCGAGCGCCGCGAACGGCGCGCCTGTTGCGCTGACCGGCACCGAGGAGGTGCACGCGCAGAAGACCGAAACGACGTCGACGCTGCAGGGGCCGGGAGGAACCACCACCGCGTCCGTGGCCACGCCAACGGATACCACCGCGACGTTCAAGACGACCGGCACGTCGACCGCCGGCGTAAAGAAGCACTGATGCGCAGGCTGGTTTTCATCGCCGCCGCACTGTTGCTGGCGGCCTGTCCCGGCGACCGCCGCACCGATGAGTCGCGCAACGCGCCTGCGCAAACGTCGACGACGACTCGCAATCCGCAGGCGGTGCCGGAGAACAGCACGGCCATGAATCCCGTCACGACGCCACAAACGGCGAGGCCATCGACTCGCGCCGGCGGCAGCGCCATCGCACCGGTTGTAGACGTTCAGTTGACTGAGTACGAAATCCGGATGCCCGATTCACTTCCCGCCGGCCCGCAACATTTCCGGATCGCGAACGGCGGCAAACAGACCCATAACTTCGTCATCGAAGGTGGCGGCATTTCGCAGAAGCTCGCGTCCGATCTCACCCGCGGCGATACGGCGGAGCTGACCGTGAACCTGGCCGCCGGTTCGTACACCGTCTATTGCCCGATCGACGGGCATCGCGGGAAAGGGATGCAACTGACGGTCGTGGTGCGGTGAGGCGCGTCGGCGAAAGCCGGCGTAAGAAGCGTAGCCCACGCTTTGAAGGCGTGGGGGTTTTCGAGGCGGCGAAAATTGCGAGCCCGTTTTAACGGGCGCAAGAGGCTTCTTTCGCCCGCTCAAAGCGGGCTCACACATCTCCATACCTCAGATTTCCCCCGGTTAAAACCGGGGGCTACGGTTCTTACGCCGGCTTCGCCGACGGGCATTCGTCACTACCCAACAATTCATCTTCGGCCTGATAGGAGCACGTCTTCTGCGCAAGAGCGATCGTGGCTTACGGTTTCGTCAAGCGGATCACCAGAAACGGATTGACCGCGCTGCGCGAAAGCCGAGGAACGTGATCCATCGACGAAAAAAGCAACTGCATCGGGAGCGCGAAGGCGCGGCCGTACCAGTGCTGGCGGACCTGGCGGAATCGCAGGCGACCGTTCGGGCTGATGGCGGTCACGGCGATGCGAGGATCGAGCTCGTGGGCGAGGCGTACGACTTCGCTGAACGTCGGCAGGAAACCTTCGCGAGTCGAGTGGAATCGCGCCGAGCCACCGCGGGTGTTGTGCCAGAAGTCGATCGGGAAGGCGCCGTTCGGAAAGTCGAGGTAGAGCGTGCCGCCCGGTGCGAGGACCCGCAGAAGACCCGCGAGGAACGCGCGGCGCGCGTCGTCGCGATTCGGCAGCGGCTTGACGCGATATTCGTCGCCGCCAATCTCTTCGACGCCGACGTGTTCGAGGACGCCCGAGCAGAGCAGAACGTGAAAGTGCGCATCGGCAAACGGCAGCCTGGCGCCATCGGCGACGGCGAGGCGTTCGCGATGGTCGCGCTCACGCCATTGCCACCGGCGCAGCGCCGAGGAGTCGATGCCGTATGCGTCGTGTCCGGCGGCGGTGAGTAGATCGACGGAGATCCCGTTGCCGCAGCCGGCGTCGAGAATCCGTAACGAACTTCCTTTGATCAACGGAAGGTAGAAATCGTTGATGCGAGCGACGGCACCCTCGTTTTCGCGTTCGAGCGCCTGACGATGCTCCGCTGTCAGGACGGTGTTCTCGTCGAACTGATCGTAGTAGTCGCCGCGCATGAAGTCGGCGATGCGATCGACGACGGGATAGTCGATGTCGTCGCGATTGCAACGCAGCGAATCGGTTGCAGCGGTCAACGTGCCGAGGCAGTTTGGGCAGCGGTAGACGCCTACCAATGTCCGCGCTCCGCGCTGAACATGACCTCGTAGACTTTGCGCGCCCAGCTCCGTTTGCCGAATTCGACCGGACCGGCCGCTTCCTGCGTGAGCCATTCTTTGATCGGCAGCGTGAAGCCGGTCTTGCGGCGTTGGCGCACTTCGGGCG
>JBAVBF010000366.1:0-4716 GCA_049586115.1 Thermoanaerobaculia bacterium
GATGGCCGGCCGAGCCGACGTTCTATGTGCCCGACGAAGTCCGCGCCGAATTCGCGCGCAAGGTGAAGAAGCTGGCCCGCGCACGCAAGCAGTGGGAGAAGGGGATGGCCGAGTGGCGCGCGCGCAATCCGCAACTGGCCACGGAGTGGGACGCGTATTGGTCGCATTCGCTGCCGGACGGATACGAACTGCAACTCGCGGAGTCGGGCAAGACCGAAAAGCCGATCGCGACGCGCGAGTTGTCGAACCAGGTCATCCAGAAAATCGGCGACATCGCCCCGTTCGTGATCGGCGGCGCAGCCGATCTGGCCTCATCGACGAAAACGAATTTCAAAAACGGCGGCTCGATCGAACGTCTCAAAAACGACGTTGACGATCCGCCTCCGTTCGATCTCTTCAAAGGGAAGAACCTGCACTTCGGAATTCGCGAGCACGCCATGGGCGCGGCGCTGAACGGCATCACGCTCTACGGCCCGTTCCGCGCGCACGGCTCCACGTTCCTGATCTTCTCCGACTACATGCGACCGGCCATCCGGCTGGCGGCGCTGATGAAGATCCCGTCGATCTTCGTCTACACGCACGATTCCGTCTTCCTCGGCGAAGACGGTCCGACGCATCAATCGGTCGAGCAGCTTTTCTCGCTGCGCCTGATCCCGAACATGACGCTCTTCCGCCCCGCTGACGGCGTCGAAACCGGCATGGCCTGGGCGTGGGCGATCGGCAGCAAACATGAGGGACCAACGATCATCGTGCTGACGCGGCAGAAGGTGGACATCATCCCGCACGGCTCCGCCTTCGATCCGCATGATGTCTGGCGCGGCGCCTACGTCCTCGACGGTTACGCCGACGGAGACTTCACCTTCATCGCAACAGGTTCCGAGGTGACGCTGGCAGTGCGCACAGCCGAACTGCTGCGACAGGAAGGCATCCGCGCCCGCGTCGTCT
The DNA here is from genome assembly GCA_049586115.1 of Thermoanaerobaculia bacterium. Lineage (GTDB taxonomy): Bacteria > Acidobacteriota > Thermoanaerobaculia > Gp7-AA8 > Gp7-AA8 > JADGNZ01. The sequence goes on from JBAVBF010000366.1 coordinate 946, forward strand.
CCGCCCCGTCGCTCGACCTTTTCGATCGTCAACCTGTTGACTATCAGAACGAAATCCTCGGCGACCGCAGCCGCATCGTGGCCATCGAAGCCGGCCGCTCCTCCGGCTGGTACAAGTACGTCAACCACGACGCGCTGGTGATCGGCATCGATCGCTTCGGCGCCTCGGCACCGCTCGCCGACATTGAGAAACACTTCGGATTTACACCCGAGGCGGTTGCGGAACGGGTGCGGGGGTGGCGAGGTTAAAAGCTTTTCACGCGGAGGCGCGGAGACGCGGAGGATGCACCGGTTTTCTCCGCGGCCCTGCGTCTCCGCGTGACTACAATTCCCGCATGCGCATCCGAGTTGCCGTCGTTCTTCTGTTCGCCGCCACCGCCGCCTTTGCAAACTTCCGCGAGTTCACCGACCTCCCCAAAAATCCGGCGCTGGAACTTGCGCTGAAACATGCAGCGGAGCAGACGTTGAAGGATTTCCCGAAGCTGACGGCGGACAATCTCGCGCTCAGCATCGTTGATGTCACGAAGCCTTCTACGATCGATCGCGGCGACTGGCATGGCGATGCGCCTTTCTATCCAGCCTCGGTGGTGAAGCTGTACATCATGGCCGAGGTGTTTCATCAGAAGCTGGAGGGGGATCCGGAGGTGGCGCGGGCGCTCGGCGAGATGATCCGGCTTTCGGATAACGACGCCACAGCGTACCTCATCGACCTCATCAGCGACACCTGTCCCGGTCCGAATCTGGAGGGGCGCGCGCTCGCCAAGTTCATGGACAAGCGGCGCGTCGTGAACCGCTGGTTCGCGTCCATGGGATACGACATCAGCGCGATGGCAAAGCCGTGGAGTTTCGGTCCGTTCGGGCGCGAGAAGCAGCTTCTCGGCGGCGACGCGCGTCCGAATCGCAATCGGTCTAGCGCGAATTCGTTCGCGTCGCTGCTGCTGTGGATCGTGCGGCATCGCGCGATTTCGGGCGCGGACAGCGATGCGATGCTCGCGCTGCTCGAACGTCCGTTGAACCCGCCGCGCGCCGATGAGAATCAGGTCAAGGAGTTCATCGGCGAATCGTTGCCGGCAGGATCGCGCGAATGGTCGAAAGCGGGTTGGACGTCGGAAGTCCGTCACGATGCCGCGTACATCGAGCTGCCCGGCGGACGGAAACTCATCCTCGTGATCATGACGCGCGGGACAGCAGACGACGTAAAACTGATCCCGGCCCTCGCGAAGAGCGTGCTCGCCGAGCTCCAGTAGTTCTCCGCCTCTCCGCGTGAACCGTCTCCCCGTGAGTTATCGCCCCGCGTGGTAACCTCACCTCTCACAAAAATGGCTTGGTGGGTCTGGGTTCTCGTCGCATTTCTGCTGCTCACGATCGAGTTCTTCGCGACGACGGCGCATATCGGCTTTTTCGCGGTTGGCGCCTTTCTCGTGGCACTGATCGTCGGCGTCGGAATCCCGATGCCGCTGTGGGGACAGCTGCTCACCTTCTCGATCTCCTCGGTCATTCTCCTGGTCTTCGTGCGGCCGATCGTCGTCCGGAAACTCGGGTTCAACATCACGAAAGTGGTCGACTCCCTGGTTGGCGAGCAGGCCACCGCACTCTCCGATTTGCCGGTCTCAGCTGAAGGAAAAGCGGAGATGCGGGGAAGTACGTGGACGGCGCGCAATGTTGGAGAGACGCCGCTTACAAAAGGTCAACGCTGTATCGTCGAAGAGGTCGTCGGGCTGACGATCTACATACGCGCTTCGTAAACAACCATCCGGAGGAACGTCATGTCCAGTCTTGTCGTAGCTATGGTCGTCGTCATCTTCGCCATGATCATGATCAGCCGCATCGCCCGCGTCGTGCCGCAGCAGAACGCGTGGATCGTCGAGCGCCTCGGCAAGTATTCGGCGACGCTCAACGCCGGCTTCCACATCCTCGTCCCGTTCCTCGACACGGTCCGCTACAAGCATTCGCTCAAGGAAGTGGCGCTCGACGTTCCCGAGCAGGTCTGCATCACGCGCGACAACGTGCAGGTTGCGGTCGACGGCGTGCTGTACTTCAAAGTGCTCGATCCGGCCCGCGCGTCGTACGGCATCTCCGACTACACCTACGCCATCTCTCAACTCGCGCAGACCAACCTCCGCAGCGAAATCGGCAAGATCGAGCTCGATCGCACCTTCGAAGAGCGCACGAACATCAATCTCATGGTCGTCAGCGAAGTGGACAAAGCCTCGGAAGCGTGGGGCGTGAAGGTGCTGCGCTACGAGATCAAGAACATCAATCCGCCGCAGGACGTGCTGGCGGCGATGGAGAAGCAGATGCGCGCCGAGCGTGAGAAGCGCGCCACGATCCTGCAATCGGAAGGGCAGCGCGACGCCGCCATCAACGCCGCCGACGGCGACAAGCAGCAGGTCATCAAGGCCTCGGAAGCGAAAAAGCAGCAGGCCATCAACGAGGCCGAAGGTCAATCGGCGGCGATCCAGTCCGTGGCCATCGCCACCGCCAACGGCATCAAGCAGATCGCCGACGCCATCAAGACTCCCGGCGGCTACGAAGCGATGCAGCTTCGTCTCGCCGAGGAGTACATCAAGCAGTTCGGCCAGCTGGCGAAGAGCGGCAACTCGATGATCATCCCCGCGAACCTGAGCGACGTCAGCTCGGTCATCGCGATGGCCACGAGCGTGTTCAAGCAGACGCAGAACGCGACCGACGCGAAGATCCCGGTGCGCGTTTCACCGCAGGCCTGATCGATTACCGGAGCGCCGGCGGCGTCGCCGGTGCTCCACTTCGTCTCCACCACGCGTACGCCGGCAATCCTGCCGCGAGGATCGCGAATCCGATCAGGCTGTTCTTCGGCGACTTCGCAATCGTGGCGATGACGACGATCCAGCACGAGATCGTGAAAATCGCCGTCGTGATCGGATGGCCCGGCGTGCGGAATCCCGCGGGCGCCTGACGGCGGCGGAAGATGAAAAGCGCGAGTCCGGTCAGGCCGAAAAAGATGAAATCGGTGGAGACGACGTAGCCGAGGATCTGTTCGTAGGTGCCGGAGAGTGTGATCACGATCGCCACGATCCCCTGCAGCGCGATCGCGACGACCGGCACATGCGTCTTCGCGCTGATGCGGCCGACGCTGCGAAAGAAGAGGCCGTCCGCGGCCATGGCGTAGTAAACGCGCGGCGCGGTGAGCATGCTCTGGCTGAGAAAGCCGAGCGTCGAAATGGCGATGCCGGCCGCGATCAGTTGCGCGCCGCGTTCGCCCAGGGCGAGACGCATCACCGACGACGCGGGCGTGGGCGAGTTCGCGAGTCCATCCGCGCCAAGGGCGCGAACGCAGATGTAGGTCACGCCGACGTAAATCGTGATCACGCCAATGATTCCGGCCAGCAGTCCGATGGGGAGATCGCGCCGCGGCCGGGCCAGTTCGCCGGAGACGAAACTCGCCGTCTGCCAGCCGCCGTACGCGAACATCACCGGCGTCATCGCCGCGCCGAAACGGATGAAGAGATCGGACGACAGCGGCGCGTCGAGCATCGCGCGTGCGGCGACGTGCGGCGCGGCGATCGTCGCGCCGGCGATGACGAGCATCGCGATCGCGGCGAGCTTCAGTAGCATCAGCGCCGTCTGCGTGTTGCTGCCGCTGCGAACGCCGAGACAGTTGATGAGCGTGAGGATGAGCAGCGTGACCACTGCCAGCAGCCAGTCGGGCATGGCGATGCCGGTGAGCGTGACGACGTACTTCGCAAACGTCGCCGCAACCGCTGCCATCCCGCCGCTCTGCACGATCAGCAGC
>JBAVBF010000367.1:0-11340 GCA_049586115.1 Thermoanaerobaculia bacterium
GGATTCAACGAGATTCGCACCGGCGACCGCATCGAAGTTCGCGGCGTGGCGATCGGCGGCGGCATCATCCGCGCCGAACGCGTCACGCTCCTCGGCCGTCCCGTCGCAGCTCCGCAGACCGGAGTCGGACAGACGCGCACGCCGACGTCGATCTCGACTCCGACAGCATCCGGTACGACGCCGAGCACCGCGCCCGACCGCATCGGCCGCATCGAAGGCGTTCTCCAGCAGATCAATCCTGAAGAAGGACGGCTGGTCATCGTCACCGATCGCCGCGAAGTGCTGACGGTTCGCACCCCGCAGGGAACGCCGGTGCAATACCACGGCGATACGTATCGCGTCTCGAATCTGGAGGTCGGCGATCGCATTCGCGTCGAGCCGGAAGGCGGCGCAGCGGTGACCGGGAACGAGATCCGGGCGCGGTCGATCGAGGTGACGCAGAGCTCGCAGGAAACGAACGGCACCTCGGCATCGCGCGGCGTTGGCGCACTCACCGGCCGCGTCACGCGCGTCGATCGCACGAACAACGCCATCCAGCTCGACACCGGACGCGGCGCGATCTCCGTCGATCTTCGCAGCGCCGCCGATCCGTCGGGACGTCCGGTTCGCGGCCGAGACGTGCAGGCGGGCGATCATGTCGAGCTGAGCGGGTCGTACAGCGGCGCGACGTTCGTGGCCACGACCATTCGTTTCACGGACGACAGCGGTACGACGGTCGACCAAGGCCCTGCCACCGCTGTGCCCGACAACATCCCCGCCGACCTCGGCGTAGTGACGATCTACGGGACGGTGACGCAGACGCTCGCCGACAGTCCGCAACTCGTCCTGCGCGACACGCAGAACAACAATCGCACGGTGCGCGTATACGCACTCGACGATCTGCTGGTTCGCACGAAAGGCGGGACGTACACGACCGCCGACAAGCTGAAAGCAAGCGATTCGGTGGTGGTCAAGGCCTATCGCGATATGGATGGGAACTACATCGCGCAAACGATTCGGATTCGGTGATGCGTGTGGCTCAGGCGGGAACGTCTGAGCCACAATTATTTGGAATAACAACTCTCCCGCAAACGTCGAACACTGTGCGATGGAAAAGCCCGTTCGACGCACCCTGCTCCCCGGCGTTTCTGACGCCGGAGCGCCTCCTCCCGTCGTCATCGATTCGCGCGCCGTCGTGGCAAGGGCACGGCGTCGCGCGATTGTCCGCGATGTCATCGATCTCCTACTCCTCGTCTGCGTCGACGGGCTTTTCCTACGCTGGAATCACGCGCACGTCCCCTTCCTCGACCGCCACGATTCGCTGCTGGTTCTGCTTGCGTTGAACGCGATGCTGGTCGGCTACGTGTGGCTCGCGCGCGCGCTGCCGCGCTGGACGGCGCGCCGCGTTGCGACGACGTGGTGCCTCGCCGAGCGCACGCGCTTCTTCCGAAGCTAACCCGCCTGTTCCGCCACCGCTTTGCGGATCACGAACTTTTGCAGCAGTACGCCGACGAGCAGTAGTGAAATCGTCAATCCGAGAAGCGAGGCCACTCGATAGAGACCGCCGAGGCGAGCAAGGTCGTGCAGGAAACACTTCAGCACTGTGACCAGAAGAAGGAAGATCGCGGCGACTCGGGACGCGCGGCTGTGGAGCACGAGTCCGGCCACGAGCATCGCGACGGCGAAGAGCGCCCAGCCGATCGTGTACGTCAGATCCTGAGCCAGCGATGACGAGAGGAAGTTGAACGTCAGCGTGGGGCCGGTCGAGTAGAAGTCGGCGATCTCGATGTTGACGAGCAGGAAGAGCAGGATCGCGCCGCCCGCGTTCACGATCGGACGCGCCCCGTTGAATTCGGCGTCGTCGTTCGCCGGCAACAGCCACGCGGCAACGAAGAAGGCAGCGGCGCTGACCAGGTACGTGTAGAGATACCAGTTCACGATCGCGTGATGACTGGCTGGGTGATACGACAGCACGGCAGGATTGATCGCGAGCCTCACAAACGCCGCCGCGAACAGCGCGCCGGACCACGCGAGCAATCCGCGGTGCGGGATCCGGCGATACAACCAGACCAGCGCCGCGCCTTCGAGCGCCCAGCCGATGGTGATCCATTGCTTTTCGAGCTGCAGCGGAATGGCGATCGTGATGAACGCCAGCGCCGCGGCGGCGGTGAGGGCGAGACGCGAGAGGAGCCGTTCGCCAGCCGGCTCGATGCGCAGCAGACGCCACACGAGTAACAGCATCAACGCGGCCTGGAAAACCGGAAGCAGGCCGATGGCGTAGCCGTAGCCAGCTTCCCCGATTGCTTTCCGCGCGAAGACGAAGAACGGCACTCCGGCGAGCACAGCCGCGAGGTACGGCTGAACGAATCGCTTCGCGCGCGTGCCGAGGAGCAGTGGGTAGGCGATGAAGATCGCGTAGACCGCGCCCGCGAAAACAAGCCGATGCGCCGGCGTGTTTGCGCCCGATAACGCGGTGCCGAGAGCGAGCAACGCGACGGTGAGGATCGTCAGGTCGTGCTGCTCCATGATCCAGGCCACGGCGAGGAGGGCGATGCCGATGACAAGATGGGAAGCGAGCAGCGATCCGAAGATCGGCGTTGTTGCGACACCGCCGGCGATCATGAGCACGATGTCGCCGAGCGTGAGGGCCACGATCGCGGCAATGTTGAATCGGCGATCGATGCGGAACCAGATCAGCGCGATCGCGCAGACGGCGATCGCGGCGACGAATGCAGTTACCGGCCACGGCAGCGCTTTCGCGTCCGCCGCCCAAGCCATCAGCACGAGTTGCGATGCGGCCATCGCAGCGGTCATCAACGGCGCGCGGCGAAGGTAGATCGCGGCAATGCCGATAGCGAGGTCGAGCACGAATAGCACCGCGAAGAGTGGCCAGGGCGGAAATGCGAGTTGCGGCTGGATGGCCACGGCGAAGAGAAAGAGATGGCCGATCAGGCCGAGGTAGGTCGTGGACGTGTCGCCGCCCTCGCCGCGCGCGATGAAGACGCCGCCGCCGACCGCGAGCAGCGCAAAGCCTCCGATCACGATCAGTGCGGAGACGAGGCTGGCTACATTCAGCGCGGTGGAGCACCAGACTGTGATGACGATCCAGGAGAGGACGATCGCCGACGCAGCGAGAATCGCGCGCTGCCGCGGCTTCGATTGCGTGATCGCGCCGATGTTGATGATCGCCAGCAGGATCGCCAGGATCCAGAGCGCGTGCGGCGCGGCGTCGCCGATGGTGAGGAAGAAGAGAACGCCGATCGATCCGAGGACCAGCGTCATCATCGTTCGTTGCGAAACGATGTCGCTGCCGAAACGCCGCGCGACGATCGGAACCGCTAGGAACAGGAGGGCGAACGCGGCGTAGATGACGAGCGCCGTCGTCAGTGTGGCCGGCTTCACGTTGTCCGCTGACCAAACTCCTTCGGCCACGATCGCGAGGAACGCAGCGATCGCGAAGCCCGCGCCGGCGTTGTGCCGGATCGCGTACGCGGCGATGATCGCAACCAGCAGGAAGAGCACGCCGAACAGCAGCATCGGCTCGGACGCGGGAACCGGAAGAATCGCCAGCGCCGGAAACATCAGCAGAAACGCCGGCGCGACGATCGTCTTCGGGATCGACGTGAAGTGTGACAGCGCGAGCTGGATCACGACGAACGCCGCGACCCACGCCAGCACCGCCGGCCACGCCGCGGGCGTGTACGACGTCGCGCGCCAGACCACGAGCACCAGCGCGATCGTCCCGCCGCCGAGCAGATGCAGCCAGATCGGTCCGCGGAAGATGGCGATCACGGAGAGGCCGGTTGTGACGAACAGCAGAAAGGTGAAGAGAATGTTGTACTGGACGCCGTAGCTCGACACCGCTGCGACGTAAATCGCGAAGAGCAGCGGCAAGCCGGCGGACGAAATCGCGGCGAAGTCGAAACGGCGCTGGGCCTCGTCCGCGCGGCGGCGCATCCAGAGCGATGCCGCTGCTGCCGCAGCCAGGAGGATGAAGATCGAAACTGCCAGGGGCAATTGCGCGGCGGTAAAGTACTTGCCGATCCAACTCCACTCGTAAATGACCGTGAAGACGACGCTGAGCGCGGTGAGCAACGGCCAGCGGCGCTGAATGGCGACAAACAGCAATCCAACATTGAGCAGCAGCAGGTACGAAAAAAGCGCGACCGGCTTGTTTTCGCCGGTCGACAGCAGCGCTGGCGTCGCAAATCCCCCGACGAGTCCGAGCAGTGCGATGAAGACGGAGTCGCGCCGAATCGACAGCAGCACGGCGATCGCGGTCACGATCAGCATCAGTACGAATACCGCGCTTGCGGGCAGCAAGTGCCAGAGCGCATGCATCGCGAAGAGCGTCGCGTAGAGGATGGCGATGCCCGCGCCGTCCATGGCGTTCGCGGTGAACGCGTAGTTGCGCGCGACGCGGAGTTCGCAAACGAGTAGCAGGATGATGCCGGTTGCCAATCCGAGCGACGCACGCACGGGCGGGCTTAGCCAACCATGCTCGACGGAGTAACTGAGAAAGAAGAGCGCCGCGAGCACCAGCGCGATACCGGCGATCCACGAGAAAAGTTTGACGCCGATCAGCGACTCCCAATCGAACGGTTTGCGTGGCGGGGGTGTGGGGCGTGGGGCGTGGGGGGTGGGCGGCGGCGCAACGGGCTCCGGCTGTGCTTCGAATGCGGCGATCGGCTCCGGCAGGGGAACGATGACCGGCTCAGGCTCAGGTTCCGGTGGCGGCGTAACGATTACCGGCGATGGCATCGGCTCCGGCCGCGGTTCGGCCGGCGGTACCGCGGTTTCCTTGATGGACAAACGATCCATCCGCCGCCGCAGCTCGGCCAGCTCCGCAAGCGCTTTACTCGCGCGGCTCGACGCCTGAATCGCCACGACGAACGCGATCACCGCGAAGATCGCGACCAGAGCAATCACACAGCCTTGCATGGAGTGGTCAAAGGATACACGCGCAAATGAAAAGGCCCGCCGAAGCGGGCCTTTCAAATCGACGATGTGAGTTTCTCAGGCTTTGTTCGCCTTCGGGGCCAGCAGCAGTTCGCGGCCGACGAGATACAACAGCAGGATCAGCACGAGGAACGGGATGCACGACATCAGGTCGGAGTGCGCGCCGGAAACGAACGGATTTTTCTCGGCGAACTTGTCGAGGCTGGCGTTGAAGTTCGTCACCCAGGCAACCTTGTCCTGCAGGCCGGCGATGAACGCGATCAGGATTCCGGCGATCGCGCCGCCCGCAATGTATCCGGACGCCATCAGCACGCCTGGGCTCTTGTCGCCCTCGGCCGTGAGCTGCTCTTCGGTCAAGTTCGCCTCACGGTACTTCTTGCGAACGTAGAGGTCGGACAGCCAGCGGATCGCGCCGCCGATGAAGATCGGACTCGACGATGACAGTGGCAGGTAGACGCCGACGGCGAACGCCAACGAAGGAATGCCTGACATTTCCAGCACCAGCGAAATCATCACGCCGAGGAGCACGAGGCCCCACGGCAGTTGCCGGTTCAGGATGCCTTTGATGATGTACGACATCAGCGTGGCTTTCGGCGCGTCGAACTTCTTCGGCGCCAGCTTGCCGTTGGCCATGAATTTGTGCGTGCCGTTGATCGCCGGGTCGACGAGGAACTGCGGCGTGCCGGTCGTGTCGACGAGGAGCTCCTGCGCGGAGGCGCCTCCCGCCGGCGTGTAGTGCCACACCAGGAAGTCCTTCCCCTCATAGCTCTTGTGCGAGAGCGCCGGCAGGATCGACGCATCGGCGTGCAGGTCAGCGGGCCAGTTCTCGATCTGCTTGAGCGGCGCGCCCTCTTCACCGGTCGACGGTTCAGAGCTGATGCGCGGCAGCACGACGCTGCCGTTGTTGTTGAGCATGAGAAGCAGCGGCCCGAGCACGAGTGCCGAGGCGAGTGCGCCGATGAGAATCGCGATCTGCTGATATTTCGGCGTGGATCCGACGAGGTAGCCGGTCTTCAAATCCTGCGACGTCGTGCCGCCATTCGAAGAGGCGATGCAGACGATTGCACCGATCGACAGCGCCGTCACGTAGTACGTCGAGCCGGTCCAGCCGATGACGAGAAAGACGAGGCAGGTGATCAGCAGCGTGGCCACGGTCATCCCGGAGATCGGATTCGATGACGAGCCGATCTCACCCGTGAGCCGCGAAGACACCGTGACGAAGAGGAAGCCGAGGACGACGATGAGAATGGCCGCCATCACGCGCGCCATCACGCCGGTACCGCCGTGGTACAGCGGGCTGGCCAGCGCGATGATCGCTACGAGCGCGAAGCTGCCGATGAGCACGAGTTTCATCGAGAGGTCGCGGTCGGTGCGGACCATCCCTTCGCGCGCGCTGCTGCCGCCACGCATGTCTTTCAGCCCTTCCTTCAGACCGTGCCAGATCGTCGGGAGCGAGCGGAGCATCGAGATGATCCCGCCCGCCGCCACGGCGCCGGCACCGATATAGAGGATGTACGCGCTGCGGATCGCGTTCGGCGACATGTCTTTGATCAGCCGTGTCGACTCGGGCGCGAGCGGCGCCGCGAGTCCCGCACCGAAGAACTTGATGGCGGGGATGAGGACGAGATACGCGAGCACGCCGCCGGCGCACATGATCGAGGCGATGCGCGGCCCGATGATGTAGCCGACGCCGAGCAGCTCCGGCGAGATTTCGGCCGAAACGGAGCCGGCCGCGAACGGCGCTCCGAAGACGCGCTCCGGCGTGTCTTTCCACCAGCGGAAGGCGACGTTCATCGCCTTGTAGATGAAGCCGATGCCGAAGCCGGCGAAGATGGTCTTGGCACTCGTGGCCTGCCCGCCGAGCTTCGCCATCTCGATTTTGGCGCTTTCCGACGCAGCGGCGATCGACTCTTCCGACGCGCCCGCTTTCAGCACCTCAGCGCATGCGGTCCCCTCGGGGTACTTGAGCAATCCGTGCTGTTGGACGATGAGCGCGCGCCGCAACGGAATCATCATCAGGATTCCGAGGAGTCCTCCCAGAACCGCCACGAGCATCACGCGCGTGAACTCGAGATCGAAGCCGAGGATGAGGATGGCCGGCATCGTGACGCCGACGCCGAACGCGATCGATTCGCCCGCCGATCCCGCCGTCTGCACGATGTTGTTCTCGAGGATCGTGGCGTCTTTGCCGCCGAGCTTCGAAAGGATGCGGAAGAAGGTGATGGAGAGGACGGCCACCGGGATGGATGCGCTGACGGTCAGGCCGACCTTCAGCACGAGGTAGAGCGAGGCGGCGCCGAAGATCATGCCGAGAAGCGTGCCCAGGATGATTGGCAGCGGCGTGAGCTCGCGAATGTTGGTTGCCGCGGGAATGTACGGCTCGAACGCTGCACTGGCCGGCACGTCGGGCTTCATACCGACGATGTCGGGGTACTCCTGTTCAGCAATGCTCATTTTGTCTCCTGCGCTGGTGGGTCAGAAGCCGCCTGTTGCCGGGGTCGGGCGGGCCATTCTAGCATCGGAACTTGGGCGGTTTCGGGAGGCGTATCATCGCGCGCATGCCGACCGTCGATGCGCACTTCTCCGGCCGTTCCGCACACGTTCTCGCGATCTACCGCAAGATCGTCGAAGCCTCCAACGTCCTCGGACCGGTCGAAGAAGATCCGAAGAAGACGTCGATCCATTTGAATCGCCGCGTCGCCTTCGCCGGCGTACAAACGCGCAAAGACGCGCTGATCCTGACACTGAAATCGGAGCGCGACGTGAAGCACCGCCGCGTCCACAAAACGGAACAGACGTCCGCGAATCGATGGCACTTCGAAGTACGGCTTTGCGACCCCGCGGACGTCGATGATCAGATCGTGAAGTGGCTTCGCTCGTCCTACGAGTTGGCGCAGTGAGCGCTGCATCGCGTTTAGTTGATGCGATCGATGCGGCAAAGTCGGTTAGTCGAGACCGAGATCACTCAGATCGAGACGCTGTGCGAAGTTCCGGACTGTCAGGATCCGCAGAGCCTTACTCTCAACGTGGTAAACGATGCGGTGAGATCGCCGATAGACGATCTCGCGGTACTCCGGCAAACCGATCTCCGGAACAATGCGGCCTGATTGAGGAAGGGCTTCGAGGCGATCGACGGCTTCGAAGACGCCCACCAACCACGCTCGCGCAGCCTCGGGCTTGTCCCGCGCGATGTACTTTGCGGCGTCATGGGCACGCTCGATTGCGAGCGGCGACCAGACGATTCTCACCGAGCGAACCTTTTCATGAGTTCGGCTTTCGCGTGGCGATTCGACACGCCAAGACCATCGTCGATCTGCTTCATGGCGGTGCGAATGTCGCTGAGAAGGTCGAGCTCTTCGATCAGCTCCGCGTAGACGGCCACATCAAGCAGAACTGCGGCAGACTCGCCGCGTTGCGTGAGGACCAACGGACGCCCGCTATTTTTCACGTGCTCGATCATGCCCGCGGCGTTGGCTCGGAAATCGGAGACCGGTTTGATGTCCGTGGCGATTCTGAGATGACGTTTCATCGTACCTCCTAGCGTACGCTGAATGGTACGTCAAACTTCAGCAGTCGCGCGAGCTAAATACCGCCCCGTAATGCTCCGCTCGTTCGCGGCGATCTCCTCGGGCGTTCCGACTGCTAGCAGCTCGCCGCCGCCGTCGCCGCCTTCGGGGCCGAGGTCGATGATGTGGTCGGCGGCTTCGATGAGTTGGATGTTGTGTTCGATGACGAGGACGGAGTTGCCGCGGTCGATGAGGTTGCGGAAGGTCTTGATCAGTTGGGCGACGTCGGTGTGATGGAGGCCGGTGGTCGGTTCATCGAAGAGGAAAAGGCGGCCGGTGTCGTTTTTCGTCGTCTCGGAGAGAAATGACGCGAGCTTGAGGCGCTGCGCTTCGCCGCCGGAAAGCGAGGCGGTGGACTGGCCGAGGCGGAGATAGCCGAGGCCGACGGAGCGGAGGGCGGATAGTTTTTTCAGCAGCGCGCGCTTGTCTACGAAAAACTTCATCGCCTCGTCGACGGTCATCTTCAGGATGTCGTTCACGTTGCGGTTCTTGTACGTGACTTTCATGACCTGCTCGTTGAAACGCTTGCCGCCGCATTTGTCGCAGATCACTTCGACGTCCGCGAGGAACTGCATGTCGATGGTGACCGTGCCGGCGCCTTCGCAGACGTCGCAGCGTCCGCCGACGGTGTTGAACGAGAACATGCCGGGCGTGACGCCGTTCAGTTTCGCGGCGGTCGTCTCCGACAGAATCTTGCGCACTTCGTCCCACGCCTTCACGTACGTGGCGGGATTGGAGCGGGTGGAGCGTCCGATCGGCGACTGATCGATGAACTGCATGTCGTAGATCTTGTCGACGCCTTCGAGCGTCGACGCGCCGACTTCGAGACCGGTCGCGCCACGAACGTCGCGCTGGTAGCGGTTGTAGAGGCAGTTGCGGATGAGCGTCGACTTGCCGGAGCCGGAGACGCCGGTGACCGCGACGAATTGTCCGAGCGGGATAGTGACGTCGATGTTTTCGAGGTTGTGCTCTTTCGCTCCGCGGATCGTGATCGCGCCGAAACTATCGCTGAGCGATGACGCATGATCGGGAATCGCTTCGGGCATTTCGGAACCGCGCGGTGGTCCGACATACAACACCGACCCGCCATACTCGCCCGCTCCCGGTCCGAGCTCGATCGTCTGATCGGCACCGGCGATGATGGTCGGATCGTGTTCGACCACGATCACCGTGTTGCCGGCGTTTCGCAGGCGCTTGAGAACGGCGAGCAGGCGCTCGCTGTCGCGCGCGTGCAGGCCGACGGTCGGTTCGTCGATGACATACATCGTTTCCGTCAGCGATGAACCCAGCGCGGCGGCGAGGTTGATGCGCTGCGACTCGCCGCCGGAGAGCGTGCGCGTCTGGCGATCGAGCGTCAGGTACGACAGCCCGACTTCATCGAGATAGGTCAGCCGGTTGACGATCTCGCGACGAAGATGGCCCGACTTTGCCTCTTCCGATTTCGAAAACGGCAGGTACTCCCAGAAACGGCGCGCATCGCGGACGTTCATCGCGAAGAGATCGCCGACCGTCAGTCCGCGAAACGTCACGAACGACGCCGATGACTTCAGACGCGAGCCGTGGCAGTGCGGACAGGTGTCGTAGCTGCGGTATTTGGCCAGCTTCACCCGCACGTAAATCTTGTATTTCTTCGTCTCCAGCCATTCGAAGAAGCCTTTGATCCCGTACCACTTGCTCCGTCCTTCATGCAGCAGCGTCCACTGTTCCGGGCTCAAATCCTTGATCGGTACATCCAGCGGCAGACGGTATTTGGCGGCGGCCTTTTTCAGATCGTCGTAGCAGTCTTCGTAGCCGGCCGAGTTCCACGGCGCGATTGGCATTTCGTCGAGCCGCAGGTTGCGGTTCGGGATGACCTTCTCCATGTCGATGCCGATGATCCGGCCGTAGCCCTGGCAGTTCGTGCACGCGCCGAGCGGCGAGTTGAACGAGAAGAGCTGCGGCGTCGGCTCGACGAATTCGGTCCCGCACTTGTTGCAGGCGAAGCGCGAGGTGAAGCGATGCGAGATCCACGTTCCGTCGGCATCCTCGAGCAGATTTACGTTGCCCTTCGAGATCTCGAAGGCCTGCTCGATCGCTTCGGTGATCTGGCCGCTGCGTTCCGGATCGACGCGAAGCCGATTGATCACCAGCTCCAGCGAGGTCGAATCACTCGTATCCGTTTCATTGAGGTCGCGGACTTCGCCGCCGATCCAGGCGCGGTAGTAGCCGGCCTTCACGAGCTGCGTGAGCACTTCGCCCCGGTTCTCCTTCTCGAAGAAAATCGGCGCGAGGATGACCACGCGTTTCCCTTCGAGCAACGACGTGATCTCGGCGGTGATCGACTCCGGTGTCTCACGCCGAACCATGACCTGGCAGTCGGGACAGATGGTCTCGCCCGCGTACGTCATGAAAAGCCGGATGTGATCAGCCAGTTCGGTGGCGGTGGCTACGGTCGAACGCGCGTTCTTCACCGAGTTCTTCTGTTCGATGGCAATGGCAGGAAGAATCCCGTCGATCTCGTCGACGTCCGGCCGGTCGATGCGTTCCAGGAACTGGCGCACATACGTCGACATTGACTCGACAAACCGCCGCTGCCCCTCGGCATACAGCGTGTTGAACGCAAGCGACGACTTCCCCGATCCGGACGGACCGGTCAGAACCGTGAGCTGGCGCTGCGGGATCTCAACCGAAACGTTCTTGAGGTTGTGCGTCCGCGCCCCGCGAATGGAGATCGTGCGTGAGGGCATGTCGGAGTGAGAACGTTTCGAATGCGAAGGGTCTTCCGGAAAAGTAGCGCCGCCGGCTCGGCGGCTGGACCGCCAGCGGCTCGCTGGCAGTTCTACGATCGATCCAAATG
>JBAVBF010000368.1:0-1637 GCA_049586115.1 Thermoanaerobaculia bacterium
TTTCGGATGGAAGATCAACGACATGCCCATCCCCGATGGCAGCGTCTACACGATGCTGCAGATGGATGGACACGACCTCGGCGCGCTCTACGAAAACAAGGCGCATCCACCGGTGTGGAACTCCTACGTCAACGTGGCGAACGTCGATGAGTCCACGCAGCGAGCGCAGGAAAATGGCGCGAACGTGATCGCGCCGCCGTTCGATGTGATGGACGTCGGCCGCATGTCCGTCATCGCCGATCCTCAGGGAGCATCGCTTTGCCTGTGGCAGGCGGGCAAAACCATCGGCGCCACGATCCGCGGCGACGTCAACACGCTCTGCTGGAACGAGCTCATGACGACCGACATCGAAGGCGCGCGCGAGTTCTACAAAAACCTCTTCGGCTGGAATCTCAAAGTCAGTCCCGAGTACACCGAGATCGATCTCGGATCGACCGGCATCGGCGGCATGATGCAGATCACGCCCGAAATGCAGGGGATGCCGACGGCCTGGACGCCGTACATCTGCGTCACTGACGCGGACGCGACAGTCGAGAAGATCAAATCCAGCGGCGGCAAGATCTACATGGGCCCGCACGAGATCCCGAACACCGGCCGCTTCGCCGTTTGCGCCGATCCGCAGGGCGCGATGTTCAACATCATTCACCCGAGCGGGATGTAGAGCTTTTTCACGCGGAGGCGCGGAGTCGCGGAGAACGTCTCCGTTTTTCTCCGCGTCTCCGCGTGACCTACTTCGTGTAGACCGTGACCTCGGCCGACGATCCGACCGGCACCTGGTCGGCGGGCGGTCCGCTCCACGAAATCCGCACCGGGACGCGCTGCACGACTTTCACGAAATTGCCCGAGGCGTTGTCGGGCGGCAGGAGCGAGAACGATGCGCCGGTGCCGCCGGAGAGACTCTCCACTTTTCCCTCGAAATCGCGGCGGCCGAGGGCGTCGATGCGGACCGTGGCGCGCTGGCCGGGATGCATGTCGGTCATTTGCGTTTCTTTGAAATTCGCGAGGACGTAGGTCGTGCGCGGCACGAGTTGCACGATCGGCATTCCGGCGGTGACGTAGGAGCCGGCGTGGACGGCGAGCTTCGATGCGATGCCGTCGCGCGGCGCGACGATCTTCGTGTACGACAAATTGAGTTGCGCGGCGTGCAACGCGGCCTCGGCGGTGGCGACGCGCGCGTGCGCGATGCGCGCCTGCGCCTGCGCGGCCGTGATCTGCTCCTGAACAGGCGCGCTTTGCTGCACACGTCCTTGTGCAGCCTGTACGTTAGCCTGCGCAGCTTGGCGCGCGTTTTCGCTCGCGGTCAGTCGCGCGTTCGCCTGTGCGAGATCGGCGTCGGCGGATTCGTGCGCGGCACGTGCGGCGTCAACCTGAGCCCGCGAGATATCGCCCTTTCCGCCGAGCTCCTCGGCGCGTTGGAAGTCGAGCCGCGCCTTCTCCGCATTCGCTCGCGCACGCGTGACGGCTGCATGCGCCTCGGTGATCGACGCCGATGACGTATCGACACTCTCTCGCGTGCTTTGCAGCGCTCCCTGCGCCGAGGTCAGCGCGCCGCGTGCGGTGGCTGAGGTCACGGCGGTGCGGGCGTCGGCATCGGCTGCCTGCGCTTGTGCCGCCTGGAGATCGCCTTCGGCCTGCGC
>JBAVBF010000369.1:0-6181 GCA_049586115.1 Thermoanaerobaculia bacterium
ATCGACCTCGGCATTGCCAAGCAAGGCGACGGCACGGAGGGGAACAAGACCAAGACCGGGATGTTCGTCGGCAAGTGGAAGTATTGCTCGCCCGAGCACCTAGGCATTCTCGACGCGGGCGAGCGCATCGACGGCCGCGCCGATCTCTATTCGTTCGGCATCGTGCTCTACGAGATGCTGACCGGTGTTCCGCCGTTTCAGGCGGACACGCCGCACGCGTACCTGATGCTGCACGCGTCGGAGAAGCCGCGGGCATTGCGCGAGGTGAATCCGTCGATGCCGTCGTCGCCGGAGCTGGAGGCGCTGATCTTCCGCGCGCTCGAAAAGGATCGCAGGAAGCGCTTCGCCTCGGCACGAGAGATGGCGCGCGCGCTGGAGGAGCTCGAGCCGTCGCTCGACGATCAAACCGGCGCGCCACCGCCCCTGCCGAAGGCATTCGAGGTGACGGAAGAGCCGACGAAGGTAGCAACGCCGACGGTGCTGAGCGGTGTGGCGGCGGCGAAAGCGCCGACCGTGCTGACCGCGAACGGCGAGCCGATGTCGCGTCCGCTGCGCAAGGTGTCGACGACGAACGTAGTGCCGGTTCCGGCACCGCGCCGCTCGATGGCCGGCCTGATTGTGATCGTGTTGATGATCATCGCCGCTGCTGCGATTGCGGCGTTTCTGCTGCGCAAGCCGGCGCCGCCTGAGTCGAACAAAACGTCACCGAAGAAGAGCGAGGCGGCGCGTGCCGTCGCTGTTGCGCCCGGCCGCGTCGCGCTCAACGCGTTTCCGTGGGGCGAGGTAACGAGCATCCGCAACGTTGCGAATGGCGCGACCGTGGAGTTGCAGTCGCCATTCGTGACGCCCGCGCCGGTCGATCTCGCGCCGGGCACGTACGAGATCACGCTGTCGAATCCTTCGTACCGTTCACCGATCACGCGCAAGGTCGATGTGAAGGCGGGACAGGAGCAGCTCATCAACGTCGCCTTCGCCGATCCGGCTACGGCCACGCTTCCGCAACTCGGCGGAGGCACGCCGTGAAACGCGCGGCACTCCTGCTGTTGCTCGCGTTGCCGGCGATGGCGGCAGAGAGCTGGCCGGACGCCTACAACCGAGGCGTCGATCTCGTCCGCGCCGGAAAATATCAGGCGGGCGCGCAAGCGCTGCAGCATGCGATCGACGAGGCGCCGCAGGAAAACGCGGCGGCGCGCGTGCGCGATCAGATCTTCACCTACACGCCGCATTTCTGGCTGGGAATCGCGCGCCTCAACCTCGGCGATCCGGATGGCGCGCTGCGCGAGTGGAAGATTTCCGAGGATCAGGGTGTGGTGCAGAACACCGTGTACTACGCGCAGTTGCGCGATCTGATCGGCCGCGCGAACTCGCAGAAGCACCGGCGCGCGGAAGGCGCCGCGGTTCCGAGCAAACAGGAGGCGAATGCCGCCATCGGCCGCACGATTTCGGCGCAGGTCGATGCGGTGACTGCGGGCGGCGATCACAGCGACACGTATCACGCGGCGCAGCGAAAGCTGGCCGAGGCGAAAGAGACGAACGCGAATGCCGGCATCGACGTGCGCGTGTACAAACGCGCGGCGGAGATCGCCGACGAGGCGCGCGCGATGTTCGTCCAGGCCGCGGACGATGCGAAAAAGCAGCGCGCCGCTCGGCCGGTGAAGGCAAAGCCGAAAGTGGTCGTGGGCGAAGTGGTGGTTCCGTTCGACGACGTGCCGCAGCCGAAGGCGCCGGCGCCGGTTCCCGTTCCCGCGCCGGTCACGCAAACCATTCCGCCGCCGCCGGCTCCGAAAGCCGAGGTGAAGAAGCCCGAGCCGCGGCCGGAGATGGCCAGCGAGGATTTCGTCAACGCGGAGCTGGCGATCCAGGCGTACCGCCGGCGTCTGATCGCGATGAAGCTCTCCGTCGCCGATGCGCAACGCATCGAGCGCGAGTTGAAACCGGGCAGCGACACGAAAACGATCCGGCGCGTCGTCGACGAAGTCGCGGCGAAGGAACGCGAGCTCGATGCGCGCAAGCCCCCGGAAGTCGCGATAGCACCTTCACCCGATCCGGCACGCGCACAGCTCGAGTCGGCCTACCGCGCGTTCGCGGCGGGCGATCTTGCGTCATCCGACCGCGCGCTGACGGAGCTCATCGCCGCGAAGGAAACCGCCGAGGCGTATTTGCTGCGAGGCTGCGAGCGCTACACGCAGGCGATGCTGTCGCGCAACGCCGATCCACTCCTCGCCAGCGCGACCGCCGATATGCAATCGGCGTTGCGCCTCAATCACGCGCTGCAACTCGACGCGGCCGCGTGGTCGCCGAAGCTGGTGGCGTTTTTCACGAAGGTGAAAGGGGAGTAGGGAGGCCGCGCGCGAAGGCGCATCGATGAAAATCCGGTTTCAAGCTTGTTCAGCGCATCTCGAGATCTTTTGACGTCCTGCGGCGGCTCAAGATGACAGATCGATCATCCCAGCAGGTCATCGAGCGCCGCGAGCAGCGTGTCGGACTCGTAAGGCTTCTGCAGGTAGCCGACTTTCTTGCCGTTCGGCGTGTTCGTGAGCAGGTTCTTGTCGCCGTGGCCGGTGGAGAAGAGGACCGGGAGGTCGGGCCAGCGGGCGGCGATCTGTTCGTAGACCTGCATGCCGTCGAGATCGGGGAGGCCGAGGTCGAGGATGACGACGTCGGGAGGATTGGCGGCGATGCGCGAAACTGCTTCGGTGCCGAGGCGGACCCAATCCGTGGTGATGCCTTCGAAGTCGAGGATGGCCACGAGACCGGCGCCGACCGATTCATCGTCCTCGATCATCGTCACGCGCATGTCCGGACGTACGCGGCGTGACGTGATTTGTTGCCGCGGCTTGGCAACAGATTCCGCGGGCGCTGCCGGAATCAGGATGTGAAACGTCGTTCCTTCGCCGAGCGTGCTCTCCGCGTAAATGTGACCCTGGTGCTGTTGCACGACCTGCGAGGCGATGGCGAGGCCGAGGCCCGTGCCGCCGAATTTCTTCGTCGTGAAGAGCGGCTCGAAAATATAGAGAAGCGTTTCCTGCGGGATGCCGACGCCGGTGTCGCGGATCGTGAAATGGATGGCTGCGCCGGGATCGGCTTTGGCGTCGCTGATCGTACCGGCGACGGCGCGGACCTCCAGCCGGCCGCCGTTCGGCATGGCGTGATGCGCGTTGACGACGAGGTTGGCGAAGACCTGCCGGAGTTGATGCGCGTCGGCGAGCATGGTCAGCGAATGGTCGGCGTCGGTGGTGACCGTGACCAGCGGACCGGCCAGTTGCACCAATTCCGGCACGAAGGCGTGCAGCCATTCGGAGACGTTGACCGGAACGCGGGTCGGTTCGCCGATGCGCGTGAAGCGGAGAATTTCCTGCGTGACGCGTTTGCCGCGCGCGACGGCGTCGGAGATTCGCGGAGCGGCCAGTTTCACGGCCGGATCGTGACCGGCGCGTTTGGTGAGCAGATCGATGAACGGTTGAATGCCCATGAGCACGTTGTTGAACTCGTGCGCAACGGAGGCGGCGAGGCGCCCGAGGCTGGAGATTCGTTCGGCTTGCAACAGGCGATTTTCGAGACGAAGCCGTTCGCTTTCATCAACGACGCGCGGCAGATCGAGCGCGTCGAGCGCCGTGGACACGATCACGAAGCCGTCGATTGCTCCCTGACTTCCCCGAAGTGCGCACGCGGTGATGAACGAGAGGCTGTCGTTCTCACCGTTGCGGCGTCCGGCCGACCAGGTTCCGTGCTCGCGAACGGCGGCAAACATCTGCTTCACATCCTGATCCGGCAATACCTCGGCGAGCGTTTTTCCGAGTACGGTCGCGGTCTCGCCGGCATACAAACGGTCCGCGGCCGGATTCGCGTACACGACTCTGCCGCCCGCATCGGTCGCGAGGATGGCGTGGCTGATGGCGTTCAGTATTGCGTCAGGAGTGAACATCAGTTCTCTGCGCAGTCGATGAGCAGCCGGATGAATCGAACGAGTTGCCTGGAAGACGGTACAGCATATACTTACGTCCGTAGTGAAACAAGAACGGGTTCTCATCGTCGAAGACGATCGTGCTGCCGAGTTGATCCTGCGGATCCCGCTGGAGCGTGAAGGTTTCGTTGTCGACTTCGTGGAAGAAGGGTACGCCGCCATCGAGAAGTTGCGCGCGCACGACTACTCCGCGGTCATTCTCGATCTCATCATCCACCGCGGATTGAATGGGTTCGGCGTGCTGAACTTCATCGACATGGAGCAGCCCGAATTGCTCGACCGCGTCTTCCTGATGACCGGCATGTCCGAGCAGACGGTGATGAATACCGCGCCGCAATTGCTGTCGCGGCTTTTCCGGAAGCCGTTCAGCTACCGCAAGCTCGTATCCGCCGTGGTGACAGTCGTGCGGCCGCACAGCGGTCGCGATGACGAACGGCAGAAGCGGATGCTGGTCGTCGATGACGATGCCCTCTCCGCGGAGCTGGTGGCCGTGTTCGGCCGCCGCGCCGGGATGATCGTCGACATCGCCGAAAACGGACGCGAAGGGATCGAGCACATCGCCAACGCGCATTACGACGCGGTCGTCCTCGATCTGCTCATGCCCGGCATCGACGGGTTTGGAGTGCTCGAATATCTCGACCGCTGCAAGCCCGAGGTGATGGCGCACACGATCATCTCCAGCGGTCTTCCCGAAAAATATCGGGAACGCGTCGCGGGATACGGCGTGTGCGGTGTGGTCGCGAAGCCGCTCGATCATCGTGCACTTCAGGAGATGCTGGCCCATTGCATCGCCGATGCAGGTGCGAAACACGGGCCCATTCAGGCGAACGGATCGTAGCGCCACGCGAACGCGGCGCTACGATCGGGAATCGTCAGTGCGAGGCGGTCTGCGACTGGATGCGCATCCCGTAGAACGAGCGGTAGACGAAAATCATCGAAATCAGGAAGAAGACCACCGCGAGAATCCGCGTCAGTCCCTGCTGCCCGTTCTTCGTCATCTCCACGGCCAGCTCGACCGCGAGCAGACCGAAAAGCGTGGTGAACTTGATGACCGGATTCATGGCCACCGAGGAGGTGTCCTTGAACGGATCGCCGACCGTGTCGCCGATGACGCAGGCAGCGTGCAGCGGCGTTCCCTTTTCCTTCAACTCCACTTCCACGATCTTCTTGGCGTTGTCCCACGCGCCGCCGGCGTTGGCCATGAAGATGGCCTGGTAGAGACCGAAGAGCGCGATCGAGATCAGGTAGCCGATGAAGAAGAACGGCTCGAAGCAAGCAAACGCAAGGGTTGAGAAGAAGACCGTCAGGAAGATGTTGAACATGCCTTTCTGCGCGTACTGCGTGCAGATGGCCACGACCTTCTTCGAGTCCTCGACCGAGGCTTTCGTGGCGCCGGCGTCGAGATGCATGTTCGCCTTGATGAACTCCACCGCGCGGTAGGCGCCGGTGGAAACGGCCTGCGTCGATGCGCCGGTGAACCAATAGATGACCGCGCCGCCGACCACGAGGCCGAGCAGGAACTGCGGGTGCATCAGCGACAGCTTGTCCATGTCCACGGTGAGCTTGTTCGTGAGCATGACGATGATGGAGAAGATCATCGTCGTCGCGCCGACGACCGCGGTGCCGATGAGCACCGGCTTGGCCGTGGCTTTGAACGTGTTGCCGGCGCCGTCGTTCGCTTCGAGGAAGTCTTTGCCCTTGGCGAATGAAGGGGTGAATCCGAAGTCGCGCTGGATCTCCGCTTCGATGCCGGGGATCGATTCAATCGTCGACAGCTCAAAGACCGACTGCGCGTTGTCGGTGACCGGGCCGTAGGAATCGACAGCGATCGTCACCGGTCCCATGCCGAGGAAACCGAAGGCGATCAGGCCGAAGGCGAAGATCGCGGGAGCGATCATCAGCGCGCCGGCTCCGGTCGGGAACATGCTGCTGATCCAGGCGCCGACGCCCATCAATCCAGCGATGGTGATGCCCATCCAGTAGGCGCTGAAGTTTCCGGCGATGAGGCCGGCCAGGATGTTGAGCGACGCGCCGCCTTCGCGCGATGCGGTCACGACTTCCTGCACGTGGCGCGATTCGGTCGAGGTGAAGACTTTCACCAGCTCCGGGATGATCGCGCCGGCCAGCGTGCCGCAGGTGATGATCGTGGAGAGTTTCCACCACATCGAAGCGTCGCCGCCGAGCGTGGGGATGAGCAGGTACGAAACGGCGTACGTG
>JBAVBF010000370.1:0-3062 GCA_049586115.1 Thermoanaerobaculia bacterium
GGCGGCGGCATCGCTGCGGCTGACGCCGATGGCCGTTGGCGTGCGCACGAAGACGAGATCGGGCTGCGCGTTCCACCGCGATTCAATCTCTTTCCGGATCGCAGCGCGTCCCTGAGTCACCTTCCCGCTCGCGGCAATGACGGTCGCATCATCGCCGAGCACCTGCGCGAACGCGGCACCGTTGTGAGAGGCCAGCGCCTGATTGGATGCCGCGCGCGAATCGCGAATGATCGTCTCGTCGCGTGGCGTCGACACCAGCGCGATGCGATCGCCGCGAGGACTGATTGCGATCCGCGTCAGCCCCTGCAACTCGGGATCGTCGAACGTCGCCGCGATCGGCCAGTCGTCGGGCTTCGCAGGATTCCACTCGTAGATCGTGTGTCCGGACGCCATCAGCAATGTGCCGCGCGAGGTCCAGACGTGGCTCCCCGAGGTCGGAAATGAAATCGAGGCGAGCGTCGTGACGTGATGACCGTCGAGATCGAGCTGGCGAAGGAAGAGCTTGCGCGGTGGCGTGGTACCGGCGGGCGCGGGGAACGGCTCGACCGCGACGAAACTCACGGCGCGCTTCCCGGGAATCCGGAACGGTGCCGTGATCGAACCGAGCGCCATCGTCTCCAGCGCCTTCGTTTTCGGGTCGTACATCACGATCCGGCGCTGCTTGTCGTTCATGTAGAGCACCCAGGTCTGCTCATCGAAACGCGTGAAGTAGCCGGCGTCGGTCGTTTCCGTGAGCTGGCTTTCTCGCCCCGAGGCATCGTGAAGAACGACATGTCCCTCGCGCAACAGCATCAGCGATCCATCAGCAGCCGGCGTCGGACTGAACCCCATCGCACCCGGCACCGGAGTCGACGTCCCCTTCGCGAAATCGTGAATCACCGCTTGCACCGCATGTCCGGTCTCATCGAGCACGGCGATCTGCGACGTGAACACGAGCTTCCCATCCGGAAAAAACGACGGCTGATTGTCGTAGCCGGGATGCTTCGAGATGTTCGCCAGATTCGAAACGACGAACCGCCCGCCGGACATATCCAGCGATCCCGCCCAAACCTCGGAATCATTGATCTGTGCGTGGAGTGTCACCGCGGACGCGAGCAGGACGAAGAGAACGATTCGACGCATGCGGGAATCGTATCGCGCCACCTGGGAACGCGGGCGTCTCGCCCGCCGTTAGCTGGATCCTGCTACACAGCGGGCCGGGCGCCCGCGCTCCCAGGAACACTCGCGCGGACCGCGCTAAAGTGGCGCTATGCCGACGCTTTTTACGCCGCGCGCGATCGGATTCGCGCGGACTCCGTTCAAGGAAACGACGCAGGTACCGAAGGGTCCCGGCACGAAACACGACGCGAATGGAGTGCTCGAAATCCTCCCTGAGTTCGAGGATGGTCTCACGCACATCGAAGGCTTCTCGCATCTCTTCGTCATCTGGGTTTTCGATCGCGTCGAAGGTTTCGAACTGCTCGGCGCTCCGCCCGGCGAAGAGATCGCCCACGGCGTTTTCGCGACGCGCTCTCCCTTTCGTCCCAATCCGATCGCCCTCACAGTCGTCGAGCTTCTGCGGCGCGACGGTGCCTCGCTGCACGTCCACGGAGTCGACATGCTCGACGGAACGCCGATCCTCGACATCAAACCGTACATGTCGAGTATCCCGGCGGAAACGCTGCGGCGCGGCTGGTTGCGGGAAGCAGAGAGGCGGCGCGCCAAGGGGCGCGATTAAATTCTGCGCACCGGTCCGGAGTACCGCACGAATTGGTCGTCAGCCGTAAGAAGCGTGATGCCTTCGGTCAGCGCCTGAGCGAGCAGAGCAGAAACCTCACACCTCCACTCCGAACATCGCCGCGATCTCTTTTTCGCCCATCCGATCGAAGTCGTCCCATTGACGGCCTCATCGACCAATCTCGAAAGCTGTTTCTCCGCTTCAACGATCTCGATGGTGTGCATGGTCAGTAGTCTGGAGTGTCGTTGCGCCTCAGTCAAACCGCCGGCGCGACCGTATGCGAACGACGTCCGGTTATCATCAGAAGACGAACGCCGGCGCTCCGCGCGCGACACTACGCCGTGTCGGCTACTTCTCGAACATCCCCATCTTCCGGAACTTCTTGTAGCGCTCTTCCGGAAGCGCGGAGGGCTTGAGCTTCATCAGCTCCTTCAGCGCTTTTTCGAGATACGGCGCGAGGAGCTCGGCCGCTTTTGCAGGATCGGCGTGCGCGCCGCCGTTCGGCTCGGGGACGATTTCGTCGATGATGGCAAGGCGCTTGAGGTCGGATGCGGTGATGCGCATCGCCGCCGCCGCTTCCGCCGCGGCCGACGGATTTTTCCAAAGAATGGCCGCGCATCCCTCGGGGGAAATGACCGAATACACCGCGTGCTCGAGCATGAAAACGCGGTCGCCGACGCCGAGGGCCAGCGCGCCTCCGCTGCCGCCTTCGCCGATCACGATCACGATCACCGGCACGCTCAGCATCGCCATCTCGCGCAGATTGACAGCGATCGCCTCGGCCTGGCCGCGTTCTTCCGCGCCGAGGCCGGGGTACGCGCCTTGCGTGTCGATGAAGGTGAAAATCGGTAGGTTGAACTTCTCCGCCAGCTTCATCACCCGCAGCGCTTTGCGGAATCCCTCGGGGCGCGGCTGGCCGAAGTTGCGGTGGATCTTTTCCTTCGTGTTCCGCCCCTTCTGATGGCCGATGATCGCGCAGGGCGTGCCGCGAAACCGCGCGAAACCGGCCACGATGGCGGGATCGTCGGAGAACTTCCGGTCGCCGTGAACCTCCGTCCACTCGTCGAACAGGTAACCGATGAAGTCGAGCGTGTACGGCCGCAGCGGATGCCGCGCGACGAGCGTCTTCTGCCACGGCGTGAGGTTGGCGAAGATTTCGTCCGCGAGTTTGGTAAGCTCTGCCTCAAGCGCCGCGACCTGACTCGGATCTCCTTCAGCCGCCGCGGTTTCCTCGATTCGACGCCGGAGCTGCAGAATGGGCTCCTCGAACTGCGTCGGGTCAGGATTCATAGGTGCGTGACCCTAACAGATGACCAGCATGCTCGCAACTGACGCAGAGCAGACC
>JBAVBF010000371.1:0-2275 GCA_049586115.1 Thermoanaerobaculia bacterium
CCTGACCAATGACGAGCGCAAACAGTGGAATGCCCTGCAGAGCGATCCCGAGGCCGAACAGTTCATCAAAGACTTCGTAGCCAAACGCGGCGGCGAAACGTTCAAGGACGAAGTCCGGCAGAACGCCGCGCAGGCCGACAAATATCTGACGGTCGGCAAAACGCCGGGATCGCTGACGGCTCGCGGCAAGATGATGATTCTCCTCGGGCCGGCCGCTCCCAGCGCTGTCGGGAAAAAGAAAAAAGCCGGTGAGGTGCGTATGGGTCCCGGAATGCCGGAAGGAGGATTCGCCGGACCCACCATGGGTGACATGCAGGCTGCGGCAAACACGCCCGGCAACATGGACAGTTTCCTCGCGGTGTACACCTACACGTACCCGGCCTCCGCGCTGCCGGCCACTTACGGAAAACCGCTGACTGTGAAGTTCGATCTCGACCCGGACCATGATCGCGACGAGCTGGAAGGCGCCGGAACCCAGAGAGAACTCGACAAGGTCTACGAACTCGCGGCGCAGGCAAAGCTCGCCGCCGCGAAGCCGGCAACGCCGTAAAACGCCGCATGAGCGAAAACGACGATTTCATCGAGACCACGGTCCGCTCGCTCATGGGCGGCGAGCTCGATGAGCTGGCGCTGAAGATCGTCACTGGCGATGACGGCCTCGATCGCACCATCCTCCGTCCTCGGGTGCAGAAGCCCGGCCTCGCCTTCGCCGGCTACTACGAATACATCAAGCCGTGGCGCGTGCAGATCATCGGTGAGTCGGAGACGAAGTATCTGCAAAGCCTTCCCGCGCGCCTGCGCGAGAAACGCGTCCGCGACGTGGCCGCGCTCGACGTCTCCTGCTTCATCGTGACGAAAGGCATCACGCCGCTCGAAGAGTTCAAGCACGAGTGCGAGAAACGCTCCGTGCCGCTCTTCTCCACGCCGGCGATGTCGTCGACCTCGATCACGCGCACGACCTACTTCCTCGAAGAGACGATGGCGCCGAAGGTGACGATGCACTCCGGCCTGCTCGACGTTTACGGCATCGGCGTCCTTCTCCTCGGCGACAGCGGCATCGGCAAAAGCGAATGCGCGCTCGATCTCATCTACCGCGGCCACCGCCTCATCGCCGACGACATGGTGATCATCAAGCGCCATCCGAACGACGTTCTCCTCGGCTACTCGAACGATCTGCTGCGCCATCACATGGAGCTGCGCGGCATCGGCATCATCGACATCAAAGATCTCTTCGGCGTGGCCTCGACCCGCGATGTGAAGCCGATCGATCTCGTGGTGCGACTCGAGAAGTGGGTCGAAGGAACTGAATACGACCGCCTCGGCATCACCGGCGAAACCTACGAGATGCTCGGCGTTTCGAAACCGTACGTCCGCCTCCCCGTAGCCTCGGGACGCAATCTCGCGCTCCTCGTCGAAATCGCCGCGCGCAATCACCTGATGAAACTGCAAGGCTACGATTCCGCCCGCGCCTTCCTCCAACGCATCGACGCCCAGATCGCCAAGCAGGGGAGTGGAGCGAGCGAGTCTCTCCCGCATTCGAATCCGAACGAGATGGCCAGCTCCGAGCTGCGCAGCATGAACACCAAGATGCGCTTTCATCCGGACGTGCTCGATCGGACGAGAAGACAGCGTTAAGCGCACTGTCATCCTGAGCCGCCGGAGCGAAGCGAAGGACGGTCGAAGGACCTCCTAAGTACTTGCCTCGTTAAAACACCGCGATTACCCGTTATCAGCAGGGGGTCCTTCGACCGTCCTCCGCTGCTGCGCAGCTCCGGCGGCTCAGGATGACAAATCGCAGGATAAACTTCGGAACCAATGCCGCGACCCGAATACCTCGTCATCATCACCGGGCTTTCCGGCTCGGGGAAAAGTTACGTGCAGTCGACGCTGGAAGACGTCGGCTTCTACTGCTCGGACAACCTGCCCGTCGCGCTGATCGAGCCGTTTCTCGAGGAAGTGGGCGAGCATGAAAACGCCGATCGCGTCGGCATCGTCGTCGATGTGCGCACGCACGACTTCGCCAACATCTTCCCGACGTTTTATCGCGAGCGGATTCAGAAACTCGTCCCGCATTGCGTCCTGATCTTTCTCGAAGCGAGCGATGAAGTTCTGGCCCGGCGCTATTCGGAAACACGGCGTCCGCATCCGCTGGCAAAGGATCTGCCGCTCAACGACGCGATCGCTGCCGAGCGGGCTGCGCTGACTGAGGTCAAGTCGCTGGCGAACATGGTGCTCGATACGTCGCAGTTCTCTGTGCACGAGCTCAAGGCCGAGG
>JBAVBF010000372.1:0-3122 GCA_049586115.1 Thermoanaerobaculia bacterium
GAAGAACGAGAAGCGCGAGGGCGATCGTGATTTTCATCCGGCGATCATAAAAGGAAAACGCCCGGGTTCGCCGGGCGTTTTCGAGATTCGACGAGTGATGAACGTTCAGCGCCGTGTAGGTTTCGCGCCCGCGGAGACGTTCACTGTCGCCGTCTGGCTGTTCACGCTCCCGCACGGATTGGTGACGCGAACCCAATACGACGTCGTGTCGTTCAGCGCCGAGGTCGTGAAGGTCGGCGACGTGCCGCCGGGCAGCGGGAAATTCTGCAAGCCGCTGGCGCCGGTGAACCACTGATACGTAAGCGGTCCGCTGCCGGACGCCTTCACGGAAAGCTGCGCCGGCCGTCCGGCACCGACCGTGGAGCCCTTCGGCTGATCGATGCCGAGAATGAACGGCGGGTCGCAGAGGACCGTGACGAAGACCGATGCCGAGGCCGTGGTCGTTCCATCGTTCGCGGTGATCGTGACGACGTGATCGCCGGCGGCCGTCGTCGGCGTCGTCGTGATGGTCAGGATTTCGTCGCCGGAGCCCGGAGCCGGGATGACCGGGTGATTGACCGAGACGAGGAGATCATCGGCATCGCTCTGCGCCGAGACGCTGACGTCGGCCGTCGACGTAGACGATGTGAAGGTCGAGAACAGAACCGTCGTCGAGCTGGAATTGCCCATGACCACCGGCGTAGCACGGACGTCGTCAGGAAGGACGACCGTGAGGCCGCTTTCTGTCGGGGGTGGAGTCCCACCGTTGCCGCCATCGCCGTTGCCGCCTCCGGGAGTGGTCACACTGTCGGATGTGTCGATGATGGCGATGATCGGAGAGAGCCGCATCACCGGTGTGCTCGTCCCGCCCGTGTCATCCCAGAAACCGTAACCGACCACGCTGACGCGCTGCAGGCTCTTGCCATCGCCGCCGAAGCCGCACCCTTTTTCGAAGTTGTTGTGCCAGAGATCAGCTCCCCAGACGCTGAGTTGATCCGTGTAGATGGTCTTGGCGGCTTCGACGGCATCCTTCACCGTCCCCTTCGTGCAGGCCGCGGAAGGGAGCAGTCCTTCGATTACGGGCTGCGTATTGAACCCGCCGAAGTCACCGAATTCGACGACGATGGAATCGAGACAATTCCGCTCGCCGCGAATCTCGAGGTTGTCGATGCGATAGAGAATGCCTTCGCCTGTCGTCAGCGCGGTCGGAGCGACCCTCGACGGCCACTTGGTTGCATCGGCGACATTTTTGTAGGCGAGCTTGCTGAACGCCAGCAGTGACGATATCCGCGCTCCGGCGACGTTCCCCGCCGCTCCGAAAACGCGGCCGGTTCTCACCAGCCCGCGATCGCCCGCGCAGTTTTCGGTCACGAAGGTATTTGGATCACTCAGAGGCAACTGCTGCGCCACGGACGAGGCACTTACGGCCATCAGCCCGACCACCGCCACCCACACCACATGAGATCGCATACTTTTCTCCCCGAGTTAAGGCCCGGCATTTTACCATTGCCAGTCAATTGACTGCCCACACTCACGCCTGGGGCACGCAGCCGGAGATGTTCGGTCCGCGTCACGAGTACCGCCTCGGCATCATTCTGCGCGAGGTGGAGAAGCTCCCTCCGGGTGCCCGCGTGCTCGATGCCGCCGTCGGCCTCGGCCAGCTCGCCGGACGAATGCAGCAACGCGGCTACGACGTCGTCGGCATCGACTACTCCTTCGACGCCGCTCTGCATGTTCGAAAAACGCTCGGCATTCCGGCGGTCATCGGCGACCTGACCAAACTTCCGTTCCGGTCGAACGCATTCGCCGGCGTCACGACAGGGGAGACGCTCGAACACCTCGACGATGACGCCTCCGCGGTCGGCGAGCTGGCTCGCGTTCTCGACGACGGCGGAACATGCGTGGCCACCGTCCCCGCGCTGCAAAGCCTCTGGTCCGCCAGCGACGATTACTACGAACATCGCCGCCGCTACACGCGCGCTCAGCTGACGTCGCTCTTTCGCGCGGCATCGATGCGGATCGAGAAAGCGTCGTTCTGGGGATTCCCGATCGTTCTGGTCTACGACACGCTGGTGATCCTGCCGATGAACAAACGGCGCGCCCGGCTCGCAATCAACGATGACGCCGCGCTGCGTTCCGTCGCCCGCGCCGGACGTTCGCGGATGCTCGTCAACGCGGTCCGCGCGATCTTTTCGCTCGACCGCCTCTTCTCGTTCGTGCCGTTCGGACCAGGGCTGCTGCTCGTGGCGCGAAAGGTCAGCGAACCATCAGCATCGCGCTGAAGAGCGATCCGCCCATCAGCACCACGATCACCGCCCAGCGTCCGACCCAAAGCAGGACGGTTTTGACCGCGGTCGCGCCGCCATCGCCGGAGTAGAAGCGCCGCTGCGCGATGAAGAGATAGACGAGCATGATGCCGATCGTCACCGCGGACACAGCGCGTTGCAGCGGTCCCGGCTGGAATCCCATCACGGCGTAGATAGGCCAATCGATGACCAGCGCCACGATGTACGAGAACGCCAGAAAGTGCGCCGCGAACACGAGATGTTCCGCGAAGTAGCGCTTGCGGTGCAGCACCTTCAGCACGATCGCCACACCGACGATGTTCATGAGCTGCAGCAACGAATAGTTCTTGTGCCACCGCTCGTCGATCCGCTGCTCCATCTCTTCCCGCGTGAGGTGCAACTTCGCGGCGCGCTTGTCGATCAGCCGTGTGAGCGCTCCTGCTTTGTCGAACTTTTTCATCGACGCGACCGTGTACAGCGCCGCCGGCCGGTAAAACGTGAAGGCGACGAACTGCAGCGCGAACAGCGTGAGGAACAGCCGCAGCGGCGCGATGTATCGCGACTTCCGCCCCGCGAAATACTCCTCGGTCAGAAATCCTGGCTTGACGACGATGTCGCGCAACGTCCGAAACAGCTTCGAGTCGAGATGCACGAACTCATGCACGACCTCGTGTGCGAAGTGCCCCACCGACAGATCGTGGTGCCCCGGCTGCCGCTCCCCACATCGAACGCAATAGTCCGACGAAGGTCCGCCACAGTTGGTGCAGGGAGTGAGGGCAGTGGCGTCAGTCGTCGTCATGCGTGCCGGGATTCTCGCACGGCGGTTGATCTTCTCAGATGTCCCGAGCATCAGCAGCA
>JBAVBF010000373.1:0-15674 GCA_049586115.1 Thermoanaerobaculia bacterium
GATCGAGAGCGGCCTTGGCATCCTGCGTGATTTTCGACAGGAGTCCGCCGCGCGCGCCGCGAAGCCGCTCACGCCGGAGTTCAGCGAATACGCGCGCACCAAAGATCTACTCATCATCACCAAGGCCAACAGCCGCAGCACCGTGCATCGCAACGTGCCGCTCGACCGCATCGGCATCAAGCGCTACGACGACAACGGCAATCTCACCGGCGAGGATCGCTTCCTCGGCCTTTTCACCTCGGCCGCGTACAGCCGCAGCGTTCGCGAGATTCCGATGCTGCGTCTCAAAGCGACGCGCACGATCGAACGGGCCGGCCTCGATCCGCACAGCCATAATGGAAAAGCTCTCGTCGACATCCTCGAGACCTTTCCGCGCGACGAGTTTTTCCAGATCACCGACGCCCAGCTCTACGACATCGCTCGCGGCATCCTGCTGCTCCAGGAACGCCATCGCGTGGCGCTCTTCACGCGCAAGGACGTCTTCGAACGCTTCGTCTCCTGCTACGTCTTCGTGCCGCGCGATCAGAACACCGTCGAGTTCCGCGAGAAGGCCAGGCAGATCCTCGAGGAACAGTTCAGCGGACGGGACACCGCCGTCTATGAATACGTGACCGACGCGCCGCTCGCGCGCATTCTGTTCGTCGTCAAAACGACGCCGGGCGCGATCCCCGAGGTCGATGAAAAGCGCATCGAAGCGCTGCTCGCCGACGCCGCGCGCACGTGGGGCGATCGCCTGCTCGATACCCTTTGTCAGCGTCACGGCGAAGAGGAAGGCATCGAGCTGCAGCGCCGCTACAAACGCGCATTCTCCGCCGCGTACAGCGAGCGTTTCACCGCCGAGGCCGCGATGTACGACATCCAGCACATCGAAGAAGTGCTGGCCGACGGCAGGCTCGTCGTCGATCTCTATCGCCACAAGACCGACGAGCGGCAGTTCCACTGCAAGATCATTCACTCCGGTCCGCCGGTGCCGTTGTCGGACATCATGCCGCGGCTCGAGAACATGGGCCTCAAGGTGCTCGCCGAGGAGCCGTACGAAGTGCATCCGCTCGGCGCTGCCTCGGTCGTGCGCATCCGCGATTTCAGTCTGGCCGCCGAGGGCTTGCAGGACGATCTTTCGGCGATCAAGCAGAAGTTTCAGGAGACCTTCGTTCGCGTCTGGAACCGCGAGGCCGAGAACGACGGCTTCAATCGCCTCGTCATCACCGCGGAACTGGAGTGGCACGAAGTGGTCGTGCTGCGCGCGTACAGCAAGTACATCCGCCAGATCGGCTTCAACGTCAGCGAACAGTTGATCCAGCAAACGTTGTCGGCGCATTCCGGCGTCGCGCGGACGCTGATCCAACTTTTCCAGACGCACTTCGATCCGTCGCTCGGCTCGGCCACACTCCGCGGCGCCAGCATGGCCTCGGAGACTGTGACCGGACGCCATCTCGCCGCCGGCGGAATCCGCGCGCAGATCGAAGACGCGCTCGATCGCGTCAAGAATCCGGACGAGGACCGCGTCCTCCGCCTCTACCTCACGCTCATCGAAGCGACGCTACGCACGAACTACTACCAGCGCGACGAGAACGGCAATCGCAAGCCGTACCTCTCATTCAAACTCGACTCGCAATCGATTCGCGAGCTCCCGCTGCCGCGGCCGATGTTCGAAATCTCCGTCTACTCGCCGTCGATGGAAGGCATCCACCTGCGCGCCGGCAAAGTCGCGCGCGGGGGCATTCGCTGGTCCGATCGCCGCGAGGATTTCCGCACCGAAATCCTCGGCCTGATGAAAGCGCAGAACGTCAAGAACGTCGTCATCGTCCCGATGGGATCGAAGGGCGGCTTCGTCGTCAAGAATCCCTCGAGCGATCGTCCGACTTTTCAGAAGGAAGGCGTGGCCGCGTATCAGACGCTCCTTCGCGGCATGCTCGACATCACCGACAACCTTCGCGGCGCCGACGTCATCCCGCCGCGCGACGTGGTCCGCCGCGATGCCGACGATCCGTATCTCGTCGTCGCCGCCGACAAAGGCACGGCCACGTTCTCCGACATCGCCAACGCCATTTCCGCCGAATACGGTTTCTGGCTCGGCGATGCGTTCGCCTCGGGTGGCAGCGCCGGCTACGACCACAAGGCCATGGGCATCACCGCGCGTGGCGGCTGGGAAGCGGTCAAGCGGCACTTCCGCGAGCTCGGCGTCAACATCCAGCGCGAGGACTTCACGTGCGTCGGAGTCGGCGACATGTCCGGCGACGTCTTCGGCAATGCCATGCTCCTCTCGCCGCACACGAAACTCATCGCGGCCTTCAACCACTCGCACATTTTTCTCGATCCGAATCCCGATCCGGTCACGAGCCTCGCCGAACGGCAGCGGATGTTCGATCAGCGTCTGAACTGGAACGGCTACAACGCCGAGCTGCTGTCAAAAGGCGGCGCCGTTCTCGATCGCAGCGCGAAGACGGTCACCGTTTCCGACGAAGTCGTTCGCGCGCTCGATCTCGAAAAGAAAACGCTCGCGCCCGCCGAGCTGATGAAGGCGATCCTCCGGGCGCGCGCCGACCTGCTCTGGCTCGGCGGCATCGGGACGTACGTCAAGTCGAGCGACGAAGATCACGCCGCCGCCCGCGACCGCGCCAACGATGCAATCCGCGTTGACGCCCCCGAGCTGCGCGTCCGCGTGGTAGGGGAGGGCGCGAACCTCGGCTTCACGCAACAGGCCCGCATCGAATACGCCCTGGGCGGTGGCCACATCAACACCGACGCCATCGACAACTCCGCCGGCGTCGATACCTCGGACCACGAAGTCAACATCAAGGTCCTTCTCTACGACGCCATCGAACGCGGCGAACTGGCCGGACTCGACGAGCGCAATACCCTGCTCGCATCCATGACGGACGAAGTCGGCCAGCTGGTCCTCTGCGACAACTACGAGCAGACGCAGGCCATCTCGCTCACCCAGGCCCTCGGCGAATCGGTTCTCGACGAACAGGCCCGCTTCATGCGCGCCCTCGAACGCGCGGGCCGCCTCGACCGCGCGCTGGAAGGTCTGCCCGACGACGAGACGATCGCGCAACGCCACACCGCGCACATCGGTCTCACGCGTCCCGAACTGGCCATCCTCCTCGCGTACAGCAAGATCGTGCTCTACGCCGATCTCCTCGCCAGCGATCTTCCCGACGATCCGCTCCTCGTCGAAGATCTCGTCCTCTACTTCCCGAAGCCGTTGCGCGAGCAATACCGCGGCACGATCGAGCGCCATCGTCTGCGCCGCGAGATCATCGGAACCTACGTCACGAACAACATCATCAACCGCATCCGCCCGACCTACGTCTGGCAGATGAGCGAAGAGACCGGCAAGCCGACCGCGGACATCGCGCGCGCCTTCACGATCATCCGTGAGTCGTTCGACCTGCGCTCGCTCTGGTCCGCAATCGAGTCGCAGGACAACGTGCTTCCCGCGCGCGTGCAGATCGAAATGCTGATCGAAGTCGGACGCCTCCTCGAACGCGCCATGAACTGGCTGCTCATCAGCGACTACCAGTCACTCGACACCGCTCGCTACGTGGGCGAGTTCCGTCCCGCCATCGCCGCCATCTCCGAAAACCTCAACGAAATCCTTCCCGCCTCGCTCCTCGGCGCACTCAAAGCGCGCCAGGGTGAGCTGGAAATGGACGGCGTGCCCGAGCCGGTCGCCTATCGCATCGCCAGCCTCGGCGTGATGGGCGCCGCCCTCGACATCGTCCGCCTCTCCCGCACCGGCCGCCCCGTCGAGGACGTCGCCAAGGTCTACTTCAGCGTCGGCGCCCGCTTCGGCCTCGACCGCCTCCGCACCGCCGGCGCCTCGATCCCCGCCGAAACCCCCTGGCAAAAAGCCGCGTTGTCCGCCGTCGTCGACGACCTCTTCAACTACCAAAGCACTCTCGCCTCAAAAGTCCTCACCGAAAGCGACAACGCCAAAGACCCCGTCGACCAATGGCTCTCCACCCGCCCCCGCGAAGTCGAACGCATCGACCAACTAATGACCGACCTCCGCGCCGCACAGACCGTGGATCTGGCAATGTTGACTGTGGCCAGCCGGCAATTGCGAGGCTTGGTAGAGAGCTGAGGGTGCTTCATTTTCGAAACCATCGATGGTTCTTCTTTAGTATGCCGCTTCGAATGATCCGGCTTCTTTTCGAAACAAAGGAGCCACGTCTCGGAACTGGGAGTTCGTTTCCTGATCCTCAAAATAGCCGACGTTGCCTTCTGCGGCGGATTTCGGTGTGTCGTGAACATGTCAAAACAAGGTCAATTCACAGCTTCTTCGCTGCGGCCGCCAGTATCTCTTTGAGGAGGTCGGAATCCTCCTTCGAAAGGCCCTTTTCCTCGGCCGCCGCCTGGAGAGGCGCAAATGTTGATAGGGCGCTAATATAGCTACTTAGCACCGCTGCGCGTTGATTACCCATTCCTTCGGACGCTTTGAAGGTCACATAAAAGCTCCTGACGAGCATGTCGTCGAAGTCAGCGCGAAGGAGCTGGTTGTAGTCGGCTCGATACAGATTCGCGACGAACCGAACAATTGCCAAGAAGAAGGTCGAAACGATAAGGCCGAGCGCGATACGCCGAACAACCTCCGCAATTCGATTCTGGTCTTTGCCCAATTCTTCACTGACGCGATCGATTAGCCCGCTCAAGCGCGGCTGAAGCTGCTCTATGCGTTCCAGCGCTGCGCGCCTTTCCGTATTCTGTGCGTCAAGCGCTTCCATGGCGCTATCGACATCACTGCCGTAACGTGGGGTATCGTACCTGAGTTCGCCAGCGACTGGGCGTAGAGCGGTTATGAAATCAGACAACGGTTCACCCGCGGCTGCGTTCCGTAGAATCGCTTGAAGCTTAGCCTTGATAGGAACATTGGCAGGGTCGACTTTCCCATTGATGGCACGTGTGAGGCGAGCGAACTCAGTCGACCCTCGATAGTCAGAATTGAGATATCGCAGCGAAGTCGCAAGGGAGTCAGTGCTTTCGCGCAAGGACCGTAGCGCTCTAGGTGCGCCCACCGATTCGTCGTTGACCAAGACCCACGCAAAGAAAGAAATGATGAGTGCCGTTGCGGTAGCAGCAATGACAGTCAATCGCAAAAACCCTCTCGTGGATCGGTTGAGACGTTCGCGACGGCTACGAATCGAGCTAAGAAGGTACGGTACGCTATCGAGGCCATATTCGGCATCGTCGGCGCCCCGAGGTAGACTCTCGTTTAGCGCCGTCATGAATGAGTTGGAATCAAGAATTTCCTTTACATAGGTATCGATGGCATCGCGGCCCAGTGGTGAGAGTCGTACTCGCGGCCTTGCTAGAAGCTGCGGCCACAGTGTGCGTATGACAAGAAGCGAAATAGCGAAAAGAGCAACACCCGTGACGATGTTTTCAAGCGAATACAGTAGTCCAAACCATTCGCTGTACCGTGGATTCCAGCTAAAGCCGAGGCGCGTGATTGTAACAAAGGCGCCATATATGACAATTAATACCAGAGTCAAGCGCTGATCCGGCGGCGCCATTCGCTTAAGCACCTTTATTATGACAAATGCCACTGCTAAAACGGAAGCGACGATCATCGCAATGGGCAGTGCGAGGTTCCAATCCGCCGCTGCGGGTATCTTCATTAGCAAGAGCGAACCTAGCATTGAGCCCTCCGAGCTAAATAAGTACTCAGGGAGTATACGTCGGGATGGGGGGCGGGATGCATATGGTGACCCAAAGCGGGGACTATCGACCGCGCCGTGGTACCGATGGAGGCTCTTGCCGCCTCTGGCGTACCAGTGTCGGGCCTTGGATCACGGGGTCACCCCAGTCCTTTGGTGACACCGGTCTTCGGCATGTTGTCTAGCGATTGATGTAACGCAGATCGACGGAGACTGTTCGACGTCTTGTCACCGTATATCTGCGTGATCTGCGGATTAGAACCTCAGCCCAGGTCAATGACGACGGACAGGTTCTTCGACTTGCGCTGATTCACCCGATACTTCCGCCCCGTCTTCTTCTCCGCGTCGAAAGGCTTGGCCTCCTTTGCCGATGTCGGGGAGTCTCGAACTCAGTAGTCGGATTCGTGAGCCGGATGGGTGAAGTTGTCGTCTCGTTTGCAGGCGGCGGAGATCATTTTCAGCGTTGGCAGGTCGGGTTTGTTGAATTTGCCATTGGCGGAGATCACGTCGTGTTTGCGTGGACCGCCTGGAAGTAGTCGAGTTTTACGTCTCACCGATGGGTATCGATCCGCCCTTTTTTAGCGGCTGTCTCATTCATGTGCTGCAGCCAGACGTCGGGCAGCACCGGCGAGTCGTACGTGAAACGGCGCACGCTGCCGGCGCCGCCAAACATCAACTGCTCCTCAATTTTCGATCTAGCTTCGGCGGAGTCCTCTTCTTCGTAATGGCAGCCATCGTCGTCGCTCCCTCAAACACCGTGCGGATAGGGGCACTGCCCCGCAGCGAAGGCGGCCGGATCGAAGTGACTGCGCACGCCGCGTTCCGCCATTGCGTAGCCGAAGTTGATCAGCCGCTCCTGCACCTCGTCATGAGGGCGCTGAGCCGCGTCGGGACGGCGGCCAGTTCCTGTGCGCGATTGAGCGGACGGACAACGCGCTCGCTGCTGGAAACTTCGCCGGATTGCTCGACATCGCCCAGAACGCGCCTTTCCGCTCGCCGCTGACGAACGCGTCGACGACTTGCCGCCGCCGCAGGCTGCGCACGTGGTTGTCGATGACGGAGTTCACCAGCGCATAACGCACCGAGTCGGTCTTCGTGTCCGCCTCGGTTGCATCTTCGCGCCGGCATCGCTGACGAAGATCGCTTTGCAGCGTTTCTAAGCCGTCTCGATTCCCATGTTGTCGTAAACGCCGCCGTCCGTGAGCAGGATCTTCGATGTGAATTGCGGCGTGTTGCAGGCGCCGACGTTGAGCGAGAAATCGCCCGGCTTGAACGACAACCTGGCCGGCGACAGGATCGGAGGAAACGCCGACGTGATGACGCGGTCGCCGATCGTTCCCGGCAGCGGCGTGCCGAGGATGACTGCGCCCGTGTCCACCGTCGTTGCGCCATCTTCCGCACGCTGGCCGTGATGAGGGCGTCGAAAGTTCGTGGCGCGGCCCGGCGCGTCGAACATCAGCGCGCTCCATTGCATCCCGAGGACTCCTGCGGTGAGCGATCCGCCGGAGACGCCGGCGATGCGATCGAGTTTGCCGAGGAGTGCCGTGTCGTTGAAGTAGCGCAGCACGCCGAGGTGAAAGAGCATCGCGCGATAGCCGCCGCCGGAGAGGCAGAGTGCAAGTGCGTTTTCGAGGCGTTCCGGTTCGGGATTGCTGACGATCGGTGTCGCCTCGGGCATTATCTGAGGAGTGTCCTCGGCGCCGGTTTCCCTACCTCCACTACAATCGCGCGGTGTCTTTGGCAGGCAAGTTGCGGTTTGTACTGAATTCGTTTCGAGGAGGACGCATGCTGAACGTTGGCGACGAGGCCCCTGACTTTGAGGTAACCGATCATCGCGGCAACAATGTCGCGCTCCACGATCTGCGCGGGCGCAAGGTCGTGCTCTGGTTTTATCCGAAGGCCGACACACCTGGCTGAACGGCGCAGGGTTCCGGGTTCCGGGACCTCATCAACGATTACGAGTCGAAGAACACCACAGTCCTCGGCGTCAGTTTCGATGACGTCGACGCGAACGCGAAGTTCGCCGAGAAGTACGACTTCCCCTTCCCGCTGCTGTGCGACACCGACCGCAAGATCGGACTCGCGTACGGCGCAGCGACCTCCCCGCAAGACGAGTACGCGAAACGGATCGCTTACGTCATCGACGAGAACGGAAAGGTCGCGCAGGCGCATGCAAAGGTGGACGCGAGGAGCTACCCGGCGGAGCAGTTGAAGAGTTTGTAGCTGTCATCCTGAACCGCCGCAGCTGGGAGTCGCGAAGCGACGGAACGGCATAGGACGGTGAAGGATCTCAAGTTTCGCAAGCCGTGTTGAGTCCCAGGTTTTAGTCGGACTTGCGCATCTTGAGATCCTTCGCCGTCCAGCGCCGTTTCCGCGCTTCGTGCTCCACGGCTTCGGCGGCTCTGGATGACAAGTGTCCCGCATGATTGTTGAATGATCCGGCGCGCATCGCTGTTCATCATCCAACCTTGGCTTTGACGCTCTCTCCTCTTCGCCGGCTTTTCGGATACCTCGGCCGTCACAAAACGGCGCTCGCGCTTGGTGCGCTGTGCGTGGCGGCGTCGGCCGCGTTTTCGCTGCTCAAGCCGCTCATCATCGGGAACGCCGTGAACGAGTTGGCGAAAGCGGTCACGCGCGGCACGCTCGTCCGCTACGGATTGCTGCTCGTCGGCGCGGCGGCGCTGGAAGGATTTTTCCTCTTTCTGCAGCGGCGCATCATCATCGGCGAGTCGCGGCACATCGAGTACGAGATGCGCAACGATTTCTACGAACATCTCCAGTCGCTTCCGGTCTCGTACTACCAGGACCAGCGCACCGGCGATCTGCTCTCGCGCGCCACAAACGATCTGGCGTCGGTGCGGATGCTGGTCGGGCCGGCGGTCATGCACGTCTTGTCGTCGCTCGTCGTCGTCGCCGGCGCGTTCGCGATGATGCTGCGAATCAATCGCGAGATGTCGCTGCTGGCGCTTGCCGGCGTGCCGGTGGTGATCTGGATGGTGCAGTACTTCGGGCAGCGCATTCATCTGAAATACAAAGCAGTGCAGGACTACTTCGGCGACATCTCGGCGCGCGTGCAGGAAAACCTGGCCGGCGTGCGGGTGGTGCGGGCGTTCGGACGCGAGCGGGTGGAGCAGGAAACGTTCGCGGCCATGAACCGCGAATACGTCGAGCGCAATCGCACGGTCATCCGTTTGACCGCGCTTTTTTATCCCGGACTGCACGCGATGCTCGGCATCATCTTCGGCGTCGTCTTTTTCATCGGCAGCCGGCAAATGATCCGCGGTACGCTTTCCATCGGCAGCTTCATCGCCTTCCAGCTCTACCTCGGACGCATGGTGTGGCCGCTGATCGCGCTCGGTTGGGTGACGAATCTTTTCCAGCGCGGTATGGCCTCGATGGTTCGGCTGCATGAGGTGTGGACGATCGAGCCGGACGTGCGCGCCGATTCCGGCGAGCCGCTCGATGCGCCGTTGCGCGGCGAGATCGATATCCGCGATCTGACGTTCACGTACGGCGGAGCGTCGCGTCCAACGCTGCGCGACATCAATCTGCACGTCGACTCCGGCCAGACCATCGGAATCGTCGGCCGCACCGGAAGCGGGAAGTCGACGCTGCTGGCGCTGATCACGCGAACATTCGAGCCTCCGCCGGGAACGATTTTCGTCGACGGCCGGCCGATCGAATCATTTCCGCCGTCGCAACTGCGGCATTCGATCGGCGCCGTTCCACAGGAGACGTTCCTTTTCTCCGAGTCGATCGCCGAAAACATCCGGTTCGGGCGGCGCGACGCTCCTGTCGACGACGTCCGGAAATCCGCGGCCATGGCCGGACTCTCCGGTGACGTGGCCACCTTTCCGCAGGGACTGGAAACGGTGATCGGCGAACGCGGCATCACGCTCTCCGGCGGCCAGAAGCAGCGCACCGCCATCGCGCGGGCGCTCGTGCGCGAGCCGGCCATCCTGATTCTCGACGACGCGCTGAGCGCGGTGGATACGAATACCGAGGAGCAGATCTTGCGGTCGTTGCGCGAGATCCGGAAGGGAAGGACGGCGCTGATCGTCTCGCACCGCACCTCCTCGGTGAAAGATGCCGACCACATCATCGTCATCGACGACGGGCGCATCGTCGAGCGCGGCACACACGACGCGCTGCTCGCACGAAATGGCTACTACGCCGATCTGTATCGCCGGCAAACGCTCGAAGAAGAGATCGAGGAAATCGCGTAGTCATCATGGCCGACATCGAACGACACGAAGACGAAGGAGCGAAGGCTTTTGATCCGCATCTCACGCGGCGGCTGCTGCGCTACCTGAGGCCGTATCGAGGCCGCGCCACGTTCTCGGTCTTCCTGGTGATCCTCTCGTCGATTCTGGAGGTCGCCGGGCCCGCCATCGTCGCGGTTGCGATCGATCTCTATGTCAAGCCGATGCAGGGCTCGCACGCCTCGGGTATCAGCTTGCGCATCGGCGCGTGGCTGGTCGCGCATGGATGGGCCCTCAATCCGATCAGCGGTATCAACGTCGCCGCGGCGCTCTACTTCGCCATCCAGCTCGGCGGCTTTGCGGTGCTTTACACGCAGATGGTGCTGATGAATCTGATGGGGCAGTACATCATGTACGACCTCCGCAAACAGATCTTCGGCCACCTGCAGAAACTCGACATCCAGTTCTTCGACCGCAATCCCGTCGGGCGCCTGATGACGCGCGTGACCACCGACGTCGACGCGCTCAATGAGATGTTCACCGCCGGATTCGTTGCGATCTTCGGCGACATCTTCGTGCTCCTCGGCATCGTGGGGATGCTCTTCTGGATGAACTGGCGGATGGCGCTCGTGCTCTTCTCGATCATCCCGCTGATCGTGCTCGTGACGGCGTGGTTCCGCCGCGGCGCGCGCATCACGTACCGCCAGACGCGCGCCCGGATCGCTGCCATCAACGCGTTCCTGCAGGAACACATCTCGGGCATGGCCACGGTGCAACTCTTCAACCGCGAAGCGGATGAAGCGGAGAAGTTCGAAGGACTCAACGCGCGGCACCGCGACGCGAATCTGCAGTCTGTTTTCTACTACTCGGTTTTCTACCCGGTCGTGGAGTTGGTGGAGACGATCGGTCTCGCGCTCATCGTCTGGTACGGCGGCGGGCAGGTCCTGCGCGGAATGCTCTCGATCGGGACGCTGATCGCGTTCTTCCAGTACGCGCAACGCTTCTACGAACCGATCTCGGACCTCTCCGAGAAGTACAACATCCTGCAGGCCGCGATGGCCGCGAGCGAGCGCATCTTCAAAACGCTCGATACGCCGCCGCGCATCCTCAACGACGGAGCACTCGAGATCGATCACGTCGACTCGATCGAGTTCCGCGACGTCTCGTTCGCGTACAACGAACCGGAGTGGGTGCTGAAGAACGTCTCCTTCACAGTCAAGCGCGGCGATCGCTTCGCACTGGTCGGTCACACCGGCGCGGGAAAAACGACCGTGACGTCGCTGCTTCTGCGCTTTTACGAACCGCAGCGCGGCGAGATTCTTGTCAACGGAATCGACATCCGCGAATACTCGGTGACGTCGCTGCGCGCGCTCTTTGCGATCGTGCAGCAGGATTTTTTCCTCTTCACCGGGTCGATCGGGCAAAACATCTCGCTCGGCGACGAAACCATCTCGCCGGAGCGCGTTCGCGAAGCCGCGCGCCGCGTGCAGGCCGATCGTTTCATCCAGCGCCTTCCCGACGGTTACGACTCCGAGGTGAAGGAGCGCGGTGCCGGTTTATCGGTCGGGGAGAAGCAGTTGCTGTCGTTCGCGCGCGCGCTGGCGTTCAATCCGCCGGTCCTGATCCTTGATGAAGCGACGTCATCGATCGATACCGAGACCGAGGTTCTGATCCAGGAAGCAATCCAAACGCTGATGACGGGACGAACCTCCATCGTCATCGCCCATCGTCTCTCTACGATCCGCTCCGCCGACACGATTCTCGTCTTCCACCACGGCGAAATCCGCGAACGGGGGACGCACGAGGAGTTGATGCAGCAGGATGGGCTATACCGGAAGCTGTACGAGATCCAGTACCGCGAAGCAGTCGCGGTGGCGTGATCGCCAGGCACTTCGCTTTGCGCGCGCCTCACCGTCGCGTCGTTGAACCGCCGCCTACACGGCGCTGATCGCCGCGGCCGTGGGTTCGCCGAGGAAGGCGCGGAACTCGTCGAGGCGGGAGGCGACGTCGTTCTCGCCGGTCTTGATCAGCGCTGTCGTGTAGTGCGGCTCGAACATCAGCATGGAGATGAAGTCGGGCGACTCGGTCTCGCGCGTGCCGAGGGCGCGCGTGAGGAGTTTCATGTTGCGGGGGAGGTACTTCTCGGGTTCGCCCGCGAGCCGTCCGAGGTCGATGGACGGGCGCATGACGAAGAGTTCGATCGCCTTGAAGCCGTTGCGTTGCGACGCGTCGAGTTTCGCGATCATCTCGTTCATCCGTTCCATGCGCGTCACGTCTTCGTCGATGACGTCGAGAAAGATGGCGTTGATGAGCTGGCCCATGATCTGGGCGGCGGGCGGATATCCGTGCAGGACCGGCGTGTTCGCTTCATCGGGCGTGCGCTGGTAGCCGGTCGACATCGCCAGGATCCGTCTCGCGCCGAGGTGCACGGCACTGGAGAGCGGCGCGGCCAGACGAATGCCGCCGTCGCCGTACCAGCGCTGCTCGATCTTCACCGCTGGAAAAACGAACGGCAGCGATGCAGATGCGAGCACGTGTTCGACCGTGATCTCGGCCTGCGCGCTGCGGCGGTTCGGACCCTCGAACGTATCGATGACACGGCCCTGCGTCCAACGCACGCTCTGGCCGGTCGTGTAATCGAGTCCGATCAGGCCAACTGCTTTCAGATCGCCGCGTGCGAGATTGCGGCGGATGCCTTCGATCGGCTGATTGCGGATGGGGCAGTGGTACGCATCGCGAAGCGTCTCGGCCAGCGGACCGGCGTTGAGCAGTCCGTGAGGACGCTTCGACATCCGCGGCGGAAGGATCGCTTTGAGCGCCGTGCGGAACGGCAGCAGCGCGGCGTAGTTCGGCCGGAAGACGTGACGGCATTCGAGCGAGCACCAGAGCTTGGCGAGTTCCTCCGCGCTTTCGCGCAGCGAACCTTCGTGCGCGGCGAGAAAGATGGCGTTGATCGCGCCTGCCGAGACGCCGGTGATGATTTGAAAGCGAAGGTCGGGGAAGTGCCGGGCCAGACCTTTAATGACGCCGACCTGGTATGCCGCCCGCGCGCCGCCGCCGGTGAGCATGACCGCGA
Organism: Thermoanaerobaculia bacterium; assembly: GCA_049586115.1. GTDB lineage: Bacteria > Acidobacteriota > Thermoanaerobaculia > Gp7-AA8 > Gp7-AA8 > JADGNZ01. The sequence goes on from JBAVBF010000373.1 coordinate 12,942, forward strand.
GATCGCCGCGGCTTTCCGCAGGCGCGTCTTCGATCGGCTGGACGAGCTCCATCGCCATTTGCGGCTCAGCCGTTTCAAAGCCTGCGCCAAGGTGCGGCGTCTGCTGTTTTGCATCAGCTGAAAACGATACGATCGCGCCGTGCGGCTCGCGGTCATCGGCGGCGGAATCAACGGCGCGGGAATCGCGTGGGAGCTTGCTCGGCGCGCCTACGACGTCACGCTGTTCGAGAAGGGCCGCTGCGGCGCGCAGACGTCGTCGGCCACGACCAAGATGATTCACGGCGGCATCCGCTACCTGGAGCGCTTCCACTTCGGACTCGTCCGCGAATCGCTGCGCGACCGCGCCTGGCTGCTCGAGCATTTGCCGTCGCTGGTGAAACCGATCGAGATCCTGCTGCCGGTGTACGACGACAGTCCGCGCAGCCGTTTCACGATCCGCGTCGGACTGACGTTGTACGACGTGCTCGCCGGCCGGCACAACATCGCGCGACATCGCTCGCTGAACGCCGACGAGCTGATCGAACGTCTTCCGCTGACGCGCGCCGGTCTGCGCGGCGGATTCAATTACTTTGACGCTCAGGTCGACGACTACGCGTTGGCACGGGTTGTCGTCGATTCCGCGATCAGCGAGGGCGCGACGGTGCGCGAAGAGACGCGCGTGATTTCACTGCGCCGCAGCGGAAAGGAGTGGATCGTCGGTACCGCATCCGGTGAGGAACGTTTCGACTTCGTCGTCAACGCGGCCGGCCCGTGGATGAATGCGTTGCTGGCGGAAAACCGAATCCGCTCGAGGTACCGTCTTTCGCTCGTCCGCGGATCGCATCTCGTGCTGAAGCATCGCGTCGCCGAGTCGGGCATGCTGCTGCAATCGGTGAGCGACCGCCGCGTCTTTTTCGTGCTGCCGTGGAAAGGGACGACGCTGGTCGGCACGACGGAAGTGATGCACAACGGCTCGCTGGAGCATGTCTCGGCAACCGACGCCGAGATCGACTATCTGATCGCGCGATTCAATCGCTACGTGCATGATCCGATCGGACGCGACGACGTCGCCTCGACGTTCGCCGGAGTCCGTCCGCTGGTCGGCCGCTCTACGAATCCGAGCGCGCTGGCGCGCGATTACCGCCTGGAACGGCGCGGCAATCTGCTGAACGTCTTCGGCGGAAAGATGACCACGTTCCGGTCGCTGGCGGAGAAGGCGGGCATGCGCGTGGACAACTATTTCGGTGAGGCGAGAACGGCGCGGGAGCCGCGGTTCAAGCGATAGAATCGCTCGCCCATGTCCTACTCCGTCACGACTCTCGATGGCGAACGCAAGCCGCGGCGGCTTCCCGCGCGCGAGCTCGATCCGATCGAGATCCGCGTCCTCGGATGCCTCATGGAGAAGCAGCTCTCCACGCCCGAGTACTACCCGCTGACCCTCAACGCGCTCATCGCCGCCTGCAATCAGAAATCGAATCGCGAGCCGGTCATGGAGGTTGGCGAGAGCGACGTGCAGCGCGCGCTCGATCGTCTTCAGGATGAGAAGCTGGTCTGGAAAGTCCTGGGCGGACGCGCCACGCGCTGGGACCACAATCTCGACGCGACCTGGCACCTCGATCGTCCCGCGAAAGCCGTCATCGCGCTGCTCTTTCTCCGCGGACCGCAGACCGCCGGTGAACTGCGCGGCCGCAGCGATCGCCTGCACTCTTTCGAAGCGATCGATGACGTCGAAGCGACCCTGCAACGCCTCGGCAGCGGCGACGACGCCATCGTCCGCGAACTGCCGCGCCGCCCCGGCCAGAAAGAGGCACGCTGGACGCACACGCTCGGCGGCGCCGTAATCGAGGCGACGCCGATCGAAGACGACGCACCCGCTGCCGGCGAGCCGCTGTCGGTCCGCGTCCAGCGACTGGAGGCGCAAGTCGCAACGCTGATGACCGAGTTGCGGGAGTTGAAGGCGAAGCTTGGGGAGTAGCAATCCGATGATTCCATTCGAAAGAGTCTTTCGATTGCTGAACGAGCACCAAGTTCGCTACGTCATCGTTGGCGGCATCGCTGTCATCCTGCATGGCAACCCGCGCCTCACGGCGGATCTCGACATCATCATTGACCTGGAACCCGTGCAAGCGCGCATCGCCATCGAGGTTTTGCAGCGGGCGGGATTTGTGGCAGAAGTTCCCGTGGATATCCGCCAATTCGCGGATGAAACCGTGCGCCGGAGTTGGATCGCCGATAAGCACATGAAGGCTTTGTCGTTACACGACGGCGAAATGCCTCCGACCGTGATCGACCTCCTCGCAGAATCGCCAATCGCGTTCGAAGACCTCTACGCTCGTGCGAAAGTCGTCTCGCTTGACGAGATCAAGCTGCGCGTTGCCGCGATCCCTGACCTGATTGCGCTGAAGCTGCTTTCGGGACGCCCTGAAGACCTCCGCGATGTCGCAGAGCTGGAGAAGATCGATGGATGACGATTGGGGTGCCGATTGGCGCGGCGGTTGGGAGCAGCAACGCGATTTTTATCGCAAGGTTTGGAGTAGGACGACCGCCGCCGAGCGGATGGCGATGCTGGAGCAGATGCGCGAACTTGCGCGTCAGACGGGCGCGCTCCAGCGAGCGACGGACGCGAAGCTCGCCGAAGCGCGGCGCGGCTGGGAATCCTGACGCGGCCTTCCCCGAACGAAAACTTTTGGAGCAGGCCCTTGACTTCCGCGCGACATGTACTAAATTAGTAGTACAAGAGGACAGCGGAGTGAC
>JBAVBF010000374.1:0-3896 GCA_049586115.1 Thermoanaerobaculia bacterium
CCACGGCATCTGATGCGAAAACAGCAAACCCCACGACTGCACGATCGGCAGCAGCGGCGGGTAGTCGATGCGCGGCGGCGCGTAGCGCGAGAGGAGGTAGCCGGCATCGATCGATCGCGACATCGCAAAGTGCACCGACTTCGTCCCCCAGAAGAGGACGTAGTCGGGATTGATCGATTGCGTGGTGATGATGGAGAGCAGAAAGTGCAGAACCGCGATGACGATGATCGCGATCGGTGTGCCACGTTTGTCATCCTGAGGCTGGCGAAGCGCGCCGAAGGATCTCAAGATGCGCGCTGCCCGGCTGGAACCAGGGATCTCCGGCGTTTTGCGCCGGAGAACAACACCGCTCGCCATCAACAGCGGCAACGACAATCCGACGATGCTCCAGCGGATCCCGGTCATCGTGAACAGCGTCGCCTCGATCGTCAGCAGCAGCGCGCCGGCCAGAAACGCGAAGCCGATGCGCGCGCTCCGCGAGCCGATCGACGATGCGAGCGAAAGTCCGAACAGCGGGACGAGCGCGTAGGCGGCGATGTACGCGAGAACGGTCATGGCTTGTCGCGCACGCAGACCGCGCCGCCGGTCACGATGTGCATCGACGGCGCGTCGGCCGGACACTCCGGCGTCCCGTAGACGAGCACATACTTTGCCTCGCTCCCTCCGCCGGGCTGCGGCTGCCAGACGTACGTGGCCGGATACGGCGTCACGTCCGCGTACAGACCGGCGGAGAGCCAGAACAGCTGCGTCTCGTCGTCCGGCGTCGGCGCTTTGATCGTGTACGACGATCCGGCCGGAACGAGTGGCCGCGCGGCGGCGAGAAATCGCCAGTACGCGGCGAGCTGCGGCTGATCGTTTTCGGTCGGCGAGGCCAGAACCTCGAGCCGATGCGTGCGAAGAAAATTCGTCCAGGTAACGAGCGGTCCCGTGAGAACGATCAGCGCGCCGGCCAGCCAGATGTTGGACCACGAAGGGCGCATCGTCACCATCCGACGGCGACACCCGAGCGCCGCGGATCGGCGCCGCCATATCGCAGGCCGCTCTTCGGATCGATCATCACCGCGTTCGCGTCGGAGATGTGATCAAACGGCTTCTCCGCGAACTTGTGGCCCATCGCTTCGAGTGCCGCGCGCGAATCGGGATTCGTCCCGTCGGGCTCCCAGAAAATCGTGTCGGGCATCCATTGATGATGAATGCGCCCGGCATCGACCGCCTCTTGAATCGACACGTGAAAATCGACCGCCGCAAGCACGATCTCCAGCACGGTGCTGATGATGCGCGGCCCGCCCGCGGCGCCGACAGCGAGCCACGGCTTGCCGTTATCCAGCATGATCAGCGGCACCATCGATGACAGCGGCCGCTTCTTCGGCGCGATCGCATTCTTCTCGCTCTGAATGAGTTGATAAACGTTCGGCACCCCCGGCTGCGAGGTGAAGTCATCCATCTCGTCGTTCAGCAGGATGCCGGTGCCTTTCGCGGTGACGCCCGCGCCAAACCAATCGTTCAGCGTGTACGTGTTGCTGACCATGTTGCCGTCGCCGTCGACGACCGAAAAGTGCGTGGTGTCGCTGCCTTCGAATGACGCCGGATCGCCCGCGCGAATCTCGCTCGACTTCGATGCATGCGCGAGATCGATCGTCTTCCGCCGCTCTTCGGCGAACGCATTCGAAGTCAGCGCGGCGACGGGAAGTTTCACGAAGTCGGGATCACCAAGAAACTCCGCCCGGTCCGCAAATGCGCGCCGCATCACCTCGGCCAGCAGATGGAGATAGCGCGCTGATTGCCAGCCGGTCGACGCGACGTCATACGTCTCCAGCATGTGCAGCATCTCGATGATGGCGATTCCGCCCGACGACGGCGGCGGCATGGCGATGAAGTCGTGGCCGCGATAACTGCCGCGCAACGGCGTGCGGATCGCCGGCTTGTATTCGCGCAGATCGCGCATCGTGATCAAACCGCCGTGCGCTTTCATGTCGGCGACGATCCGCTTCGCCGTGACGCCCTCGTAGAAATCGCGCGGATCAGCCTGAATGCGCGCCAGCGTCGCGGCAAGCTCGGGCTGTTTGAATCGATCGCCCATTGTGTAGAGATGTCCGCCGCGCAGAAAAATGCGCCGGCTCTCCGGCCACGGTTCGAGTTTCTTCAGCGTCTCCTTGTCCCGAAACACACCGTCGAGAAAAGGACTGACCACAAATCCCTCGGCTGCAAGTTTCCGCGCCGGCTCGACCAGCTCGCTCCATTTCAATCTGCCGTGGCGCTTGTGGACGAGCATCAAACCCGCGACGGTGCCCGGAACGCCGATCGCTTTGTAGCCGTCCGTCGACGCGCCTTTGATGATCTTGCCGTTCGCATCGAGATACATGTCGCGCGACGCCGCCAGCGGTGCGCGTTCGCGATAGTCGATGGCCTCGCTCGTCCCATCGGCCATGCGAATGAGCATGAATCCACCGCCGCCGAGGTTGCCGGCGGCTGGCCACGTGACGGCCATCGCCAGCGCGGTTGCGACCGCGGCATCGACGGCGTTGCCGCCCTTCTTCATGATGTCGACGCCGACCTGCGATGCGATACCGCTCGTCGAAGCCACCATGCCGTGCCTCGCGGCCGCCGGATCGTGCATCGCGGAAAACGCGGCAGTGGCGGAGAAAAGGAGGAGCGTGCCGATCAGCTTCCGCATGAATCGGAACTGTAACGCACTACTGGCAGTAGAAAAACTGGACAAATGTACGGCTCGGCATACGATGAATCACCCTCATGCCTAACGCCATCCTGCGTCTCATCCTTTTTGTCAGCTCATATTCACCGATGCTGCTGATCCTCGCGATTCAATATCGTCATTCGCATGCCGCTTTCATCTCGCTGATCGCGGTGGCGACGCTTTCCGTTTTAGCGCTGTTCGCCTTTCTACGGATTGGGAAAGGGATGGCCCCCATATCCGTGAAGCTCACGGACATAACCTCGCGGGATGCCGATGTGATGAGTTACATTGTGACCTACCTTCTACCGTTCCTGGGCACGGACCTGAGCGATGTCGAAAAAGCCATCTCGCTGTTTATCCTCTTCGTCGTGATTGGAGCGATCTACATTCACTCCAGCCTCATTTATGTCAATCCAATGTTAAACTTGGCGGGTTACCATGTCTTTGAGGTGACTGACGACAACAGTAATCGTCGGTTCTTGCTGACTCGCCGAAGTTTCGTTGCTCGTGGATCGGTGCTCCAGACAACGATGATCGGCGACTATGTCCTAATGGAGCGTTGATCATGACACCCGAAAATGCGTATGCATCGCTTTTGAAGCTGCTCCAGTTGGAGAAGACAGCCAGCGTAGTTTTAGCTGCCGGCGAGGAGCCCCTCCTTCGGCGTGTCAACGTGAGTGATGAAGTCGCCTCTGAATTCCACGAGAGCGCGCAACGGTCGTTCAACGAAGAAGTCAAACTCATCGAATACGACGCTGGCTACACGCCGGACGCAAATGAGATTGTCTTTATCAGCATTGCTCACGAACGTGTAAAAGAAATCGTGACGAGCATAGCCGATGCTATCAATATAGAACCATTCAAAGGCGAAGAGACCATCATCGACACGATGCGGTTTTACGCTGCCGTTTTTGGCGATGGCGGTGCGGAGGCCGTGTTTTTTCGCATAAAAACAGAAAATTTGAACTTCAAAGATCACTAAAACTCGCCGTTACTTTTCACAAAGGCACGTTCGACAAGATCGGTTATCCCGTCTACGTTTTCGACGATGCATTCGACTGCGTGGCGTGGAAAGGGTTTGTATTCATCCGTAGCGTTTCTAATTTCCAGCGCATCTTCGGCTACTTCGAAGAACTGCGGGAAAAAGGCGCCGAGTACGCCAAAACCCTTGCATCCGCTATCGCGATCAGCAACGCAGACG
>JBAVBF010000375.1:0-6027 GCA_049586115.1 Thermoanaerobaculia bacterium
TTGCCGCCGGCGCAGAAGGTCGTCGGCCCGCCAGGCGTGATCGTCGGCGTGGCCGGAATCGGAGTAACGGTGACGGTCGTCGCCGCCGACGCGGCGCTGCTACAACCGCTCGTCGTCACGATGACGGTGTAGTTGCCATTCAACGTTGCGCTGTAGGTGTTGTTCGTCGCTCCGCCGATCGGATTGCCGTTGAGGAACCACTGATTGCCGCTCGCGCTGCTGGACGTCAGCGTCACGCTGCCGCCGGCGCAGAAGGTCGTCGGCCCGCCAGGCGTGATCGTCGGCGTGGTCGGAATCGGATTAACGGTGACGGTCGTCGCGGCCGACGCGGCGCTGCTGCAACCGCTCGTCGTCACGGTGACGGTGTAGTTGCCGCTCGCCGTTGCGCTGTAGGTGTTGTTCGTCGCGCCGCCGATCGGATTGCCATTGAGGAACCACTGATTGCCTGAAGCGCTGCTGGACGTCAGCGTGACGCTGCCGCCGGCGCAGAACGTCGTCGGCCCGCCAGGCGTGATCGTCGGCGTGGCAGGAATCGGATTGACCGTCACGGTCGTCGCAGCCGATGCGGCGCTGCTGCAGCCGCTCGTCGTTACGGTGACGGTGTAGCCGCCGCTCAGCGTTGCGCTGTAGGTATTGTTGGTTGCTCCACCGATCGGGTTGCCGTTGAGGAACCACTGGTTTCCACTCGCGCTGCTGGAGGTCAGCAACACGCTGCCGCCGGCGCAGAAAGTCGTCGGTCCGCCGGGAGTGATCGTCGGCGTCGACGGGACCGGACTGACGGACACCACGATCGCATTCGACGGATCGCTGGGGCACGAGGCGTAGAAGGTATTGATGAAGGTGTAGCTGCCGCCTGCCGCCGCTACGTAGGACGAATTCGTTGCTCCTCCGATCGGCGAACCGTCCAGGTACCACTGTCCGGGCAACGCATCGGGGGTGACGTCGAGCTCCACGGAGCCGCCGGTACAGAACGTCGTCGGCCCGGCAGCAGTGATGACCGGCGTGCCCGGAACGAGCACGGTGAGCAGTTTCGGGGCGGATGTAGAACTGCAGCCGGTTTGCGTGACGGTGACGGTGAAGTGCGCGTTGCCATTCACGGAGTGGGCGTCGATGAGAGCCTTGGTGACGAGCAGCGTCTGACCTGTTTCGCCGGCGAGGGGAGTTCCTTCGACTGACCACTGATTGCCGCTCGCGCTGCTCGATGTCAGCGTGACGGTGTCGCGGAAGCAGAAGGTGATCGAACCGGCGGGGCTGATGGTCGGCGTGGCCGGAGTCGGATTGACCGTAACGCTGGTCGGTACGGAGGCGGCGCTGCTGCAGCCGGAGGCCGTCACGATGACGGTGTAGTTGCCGGAGGCCGTGGCGCTATACGTGTTCGAAGTTGCGCCGCCGATCGGGTTGCCGTCCAGATACCACTGATTGCCGCTCGCGCTGCTCGACGTCAGCAACACGCTGCCGCCGCTGCAGAACGTGGTCGGCCCGCCCGGCGTGATGGTCGGCGTCGGCGGGATCGGGTTGACGGTGACCGTCGTGGCTGACGATGGCGCGCTGGAGCAGCTGCCCGTCGTGACCACCACCGTGTAGTTGCCGGACGCGGTAGCGACGTAGGTCTGATTGATCTCGCCGCCGATCGGGTTGCCGTTGAGGTACCACTGGTTGCCCGAGGCGCTACTCGAGGTCAACGTCACGCTGCCGCCGGTACAGAACGTCGTCGGACCACCGGGTGTGATTGCCGGCGTCGGCGGGAGCGGGTTGACCGTGACGGTGGTAGCCGCCGACGGCAGGCTCGGACAGCCGCTCGCGGTCGCGACAACGGTGTAACTACCGGAGGCCGTGGCAACGTACTGCTGGCTGGTGGCGCCGCCGATCGGGTTGCCGCTCTCGTACCACTGGTTGCCCGTGGCGCTGCTGGACGTCAGCGTCACGCTGCCGCCTGCACAGAACGTGGTCGGTCCGCCGGGGGTAATCGTCGGCGTCGGAGGCGTGGCGATGGGAACGTCGATCGAATTCGCGGCGGTACAGCCGGAAGCGTTGGTGATGGTGAGAGTCAGCGTCGCGATGCCCGACGCTCCGGCCGTGTACGTGACCGACTGCGCGTTTGTCGCCGAGGTGATCGTGCCGTTGGTGATTCCCCACGCATAGGTCGACACGCCGGCCGGGCCGGAGGCTGTATTGCCCGTGGAGCTCGCACAGACCTGCGCCGGAGTGGGCGTGATCGCCGGAACGGCAGGCGTGCAGTCCACGATCTGCTCACAAACGGTGACGTCGCTGAGCAGCGGCGTCACGGTGTTGTCGGTGGTCGCGAGGAAGGCTTTGTACGAGAGGTACCGCTGGCCGTTGAACTGCGACAGCGATGCTCCGCTTACGGTGAAGAAGGTGGCCGCGGTTCCATCCGGACCGACGAAGTTGAACGGGCCGGCCGCGTTGTTGCTGCCCGCCGCCTGGAACTTCACCGTGGTGTTGGCGGGTGTGATCGCGGTCCAGGACAACGTCGTCCACGTGGCAGAGGAGCCTGCGACCGAGCCGCTGTCCTTGACGGCGGAGAAGGTGCCGGCCGCCTGGTAGGTAAGAGGCGGGGTCACGAAGGACGTGAACCAGAGGTCGGCCGCGACCGCCGTCCATAACGTGCCGCTGTTGGTGGTGGTGAATACCTGTCCATTGGCCAGCGAACTTCCGCCGGCCGTACTGCCTCGCACGCCGAAGACGGTGCTCCCGACGCTGGTCCGCAGAACGATGGAGTAGCTGGTTCCGCTGACTACGGCAGCCGGAGTGGTGAAGGTGGTCGTGTAGAGCGCGGCGCTGCCGACGTTCGTGACCGGGCCGAGGGTGCTGGTGGCGAGGACGGTTGTGCCGGGATTGATCCCGTTGAGGTTTCTGATCTCAACGGTGATCGTGCCCGACGTCCCCGAGGCCAGACCAAGACCGACGGTCAGCTTGGTGAGATTGCCGGTGATGCCGGCGCGGAACGTCTGGCCAGTCCAAACGGTCGCGGAGAGGTTGTTGGTCGTCGAGAGCGCCGCCGGTGAGCTGACCTGATCAGGCGCTTCGCCGCCGTTCGAGGCGAGCTTCACATCTCCCGGGCTGGTCGACAGATCGATGCTCGTCCCGGTGCCGCTGGCGAAGTCGCTGAAGGTCGTATCGGTGAAGCAGGCGCTTGAGGAAGTCGGAGTCAGCACGAGGTTCTGGACCGTCGTCGAGTTGGCGGTGACCACAACGCCGTTTGCCGAGCCGCTCGTGTAACCGGTTGCGCTGGCGGTCACCGTGTAGGTACCGACGTCGATAGCGGCGAATTGATAGAAGCCGCTTCCGTTCGTGCTCGCGGAGAACGCTCCGGCCGTGACCGTGGCGCCACTGATGGGGTTACCTGCCGCGGTGACCGTTCCCTGCAGCGCGCCGACGGCGGTTCCGGCGGTTCCGAAAACGACAGCGGCGGATGCCGGCGAGTCGGTGCTCATCGGGGTGAGTGCCGTGCCGGGGCAGTTGTTTCTGGCACGGACAAAATAGAAGTAGCTGGTCGCCGCGACGCCTGTGGTGTCGACATACGTCGTCGAGGTCAGTCCGGACACCAGCGGGGACCCGCCGGGGAAGACGTTCGTGGTGTTGCGGTAGACGGAGTAGGTTCCGTTCGTGGCGTTCGTGCCCCAGCTGGCCGGCGCGGTCCAGGAGACCACTACGCTGGGAGAGGTGGTGGAGTTGACCGCGGGAGCGGCGAGCGCCGACGGCGGCGCGCAGTTGACGAGCGCGGAGGTGGCGTTGTCTTCCCGGCGCGTCGGCGCCTGGGTGTCGGCGAGCGGGAAGAACATGCGCGAGTCGGTCCAGAGCGGATGGACCTGCCGGTTCAACGCGGCGATGCCGGAGTAGTCGCCGTATTGATTGCCATTGAAGGCGGTGTTGTCGGTGCTGTTCTCATCGCTGAAGTTGACGTTGTTCCTCCAGGCGGAACCGCCGTCTTCGACAAGAATGTTGGGCTCGAATGAGACGCCGCCGTTCGAGGAGCGGGCGTAGACCATCTGGGTCTTCCGGTTGAGGGGATCGAGACGGCTGTCATACCAGGAGACGTTGACGGTGCCGTCCGATTGATCGACAGCCAGCCAGGGGAAGAACTGCGTGGCCCCGAAGTTGTCGTCATTGACCTTCAGGCGCGACGACCACGACGTCCCGCCGTTGGTCGAGCGGATGACGTAGGTATTGAGGTCGGCGCCGCTGGTCGTACCGACCGGAAAATCGGGGAAGGAGACGTAGAGATTGCCGAAGAAGGCCGAGGCGGGATTGCGATCGATATCGATGGCGCCAAAACCGTTGACGCCTCGCTTGTCCTGCGCCGGCGGGAAGTTGTTCGTGCCGAATGACTGGAGCGCGAGCGTGGCGATGATGGCCGGGGCGCTCCAGGTGGCGCCGCCGTCCGTCGACTTGGAGAAGACGATGTTCTCGACGTTGTAGCGGCTCCAGATGACGTAGACGGTCCCGTCGGGACCGACCACGACGTTGCCGCCGATGGCGCCTGTGTTGGAGGGGAAGTTGACCGTGGTCCAGGCCGCACCGTCATCGGAGAAGGCGATCTTCTCGGCGTTGGCGGCATCCCAGATGACGAAGATGCGTCCTGGATGGGAGAAGGGCTGGCCGGTGGTGTTGTCGATGGCCATCATCTCTTTGTCGTTGCCCTGCGTGGTGGAGGCGATCCCGTTGACGACGGTACCGAGGCTCTGCCAGCTGGCGCCGTTGTCTGAGGAGCGGGCCACGACGATGGACGCGCCGGATGCGCTGGCGCTTTGAGAGATGAGCATGTAGGTGGCATAGGCGCGCCCGAGGTTGTCCCACGCCAGCGCTGGATCGCTGCCGAACCAGAACGTTGCGCCGGTCACGCCGCCGGTGACGGCCGCGGGCCAGGGCGCGCAGTTGTAGGTCCAGGTGGAGCCGCCGTCGGTCGAGCCGAACAGGGCCATGGTGCCGAAGGTGTTCGCGGCGCCGCCCGTAGGCGAGACGCAGTTGGGATCTTTGAAGAACGTATTCGAAAAGGCCACGAGATGCTGCGGATTGTTGGGATCGACGGAGATATTGGTCTCGCCCTGATATCCCTCGACGCCGTTGGAAGGATTGAGGTTGGTTCCAACCGAAGCGGTGAGCGCATGGAGATCGAACAACGAACTCACCGGATACTGGCGGAGCGACAACGCCTCTGTCCCCCTCGGCACGGTGACGAATCTGTTCGCGGTGATGCTCCGGAGCGATTGCCACAGTCTGCTGGCGCACTCGATCGGCGGCGGCATCATGATCATGTTCGGATGATCGTGCCGGTTGTCCTCGTAGGACTCCGCGGGATCTTTCCTGGCCGTTGTGGCGATATCGACGATCGCCTGCGTCAGGATGCCATCGCATGCCTCCACCTCAGGGATGCCAGGAAAGGCCAGCGTTACCGGCTTGAGGAGATTGGGATATTTCGAGGTATCCGGCTTGAGCTGCGCGTTTGCCGTTCCAACGATTCCGGCGAAGATGATTGCTGCCAGGGCGATGCGTTTCATAGGGACCTCTCACTCGAATCATGAAGTGCGATGTTTGCGATCAGATCGCCGCGACAGGACTGACTGCGGCTTGGACAGGACTGCGCTACGCCATTGACGGCCGCGACCCGTCAATGAGCTCATCATCGTCGATCAGCACGAACGCCCGTCGGAGGGCGCGAAGTACTCGTTAGTTATCGGAGAAAAGGTATGGACCGCGGAGAGGATCCTCTCCACCTTAGGGCTGGCAACATCAGCAAACGGACGGTTTACATGTAGGGGTATTACCTACAGTGGTCGGGCAGACTGCGGTGCTCGATCGCGTAACAGACCAATTCTGTGTTGTTGCTCAGCCCCATTTCTTGCCGTGAGTCGCCGGCAGAAAAAAGAGCCGGCCCGGCGACCGGGCCGGCTCAATCAGAATCAGAAGCGTGAACGGATGGCGATGAAGGCCAGCGAGATGGCCAGCACCAGAAGGGCGATGTGTCCGAGCGCCGGCACCGAGGGAACGACTGTGATCGCGCCGCTG
>JBAVBF010000376.1:0-2612 GCA_049586115.1 Thermoanaerobaculia bacterium
ACGGCTCAGGATGACAGATCACGACACGGAATTGCCCAACACCCCAATTCCCTCGATCTCCACCTCCACGCGATCTCCCGCATTCAGCGGGCCGACGCCGGATGGCGTTCCGGTGAGGATCACGTCCCCGGGGTTGAGCGTCATGATCGAGGTGATGAACTCGATGATCGTGGCGCAGTCGAAGACCATGTCGTGGGTGTTGCCGTCCTGCTTCGTCTGGCCGTTCACGCGCGTGCGGAGCGAGAGCGCGGCGGGATCGAGCTCGGTTTCGATGCAGGGGCCGAGGGGGAGGAAGGTGTCGAAACTCTTTCCGCGGGTGAACTGCACGTCCTTCTTCTGCAGATCGCGCGCGGTGACGTCGTTCGCGCAGGTGAAGCCGAGGACGACGCTGCGCCAATCGTCGCGTCGGATGTTGCGCGCGGACTTGCCGACGATGATGGCCAGCTCCCCTTCGAAATCGACGCGCTGCGACTGCGGCGGACGGACGATGGTGCCGTTCGGATCGAGCAGCGCAGTCGGTGGTTTCAGAAAGATGATCGGTTCGGACGGCGCTTCGTTGCCGAGCTCCTTTGCATGCTCGGCGTAGTTGCGGCCGACGGCGACGATTTTCGACGGCGTGACCGGCGCGAGCAGCGCGGCATCCGCGAGAGCAATCGAGTCGCTGGTGGCCTCGCCGAGCGTCATCGCATCGCTGCCGCTGTAACGGAGGATGCGGTCGCCATCGGCGACTCCGATGGACGGGCGGCCGGCATGAAGGAAGCGATAGATTTTCACGGCGGCGAATTGTAATCGTAGAATCCGCGGCCATGGCGCAAACGACGTTGTTCAGCAAGTCCGAAATTGATCAGCGAGTAGCGGAGATGGGCGCGGAGATCACCCGCGATCTCGCCGGCAGCGAATTGATCGCGCTCTGCGTGCTCAAAGGGGCGATGTTTTTCTGCAGCGATCTGATGCGGCACATCGGATTCGACGTCGCCCTCGACTTCATCCAGGTGTCGTCGTACGGCGATCAGAAAACGTCGTCCGGCGTGGTGACACTGCTGAAAGAGCCGCAGCTCGACATGCACGGCAAGTCGGTGCTGATCGTCGAGGACATCATCGACAGCGGACTATCGATGAACGAGGTCTTCCGCTACATCAAGCTCGATCGCGGCGCGCGCGAGGTGCGCACGGCGACGTTCCTCGACAAACCGACCGCGCGCAGGATCCCGTTCAAGGCAGACTACGTCGGCTTCTCGATCGATCCGAAATTCGTGATCGGGTATGGGCTGGATTACGCGGAGAAGTATCGGAACGTGCCGGATATTCAAGTGCTCTCGGAGTAGTGCGGGCGTCTCGCCCGACGGATGCAGACGGGGACGTCCGCACTACGCTAGCGGAAACACATTCGGCATGCGTCATATCCGGCGCCGCTCGCGTCGATGGCACTCATGAACACCACGCGCGTTTCGTCGGCGAAGCGTTTGGCGGCGGCGCAACTGGCGCGATGGAAACGGCGCGTCTTGCCGGAGGCGTTCGCGACCAGGATCTCCACGTTCGAGGTAATCGCTTCGATGTTGTGCGTGATCTCGTCGGCGGCCGAGGAGATGTCGTCGATGACGAGATCGGTGACCGCTTCGTAGACGATGCCTGCGACGTCAATGGCCTCGGGAACGTCATCGCGCGCCCGAAGCTGATGCACGATCAACTCGGCCACGTCGATACGAAGCGGGACGAGCTGCAACGTCGGGATCTCTTCGTCGACGAAAACGTACTTCGCCTCGGTCCATGCCGATAGCTCGCGGATCTCGTCCTCCGCTTTGGCGCGCATGGCGTCGTGCAGCTGGTTCTCCGTGAGCGCGCCAAGGATGACCAGGATGCGGCCGAGGGCTAGCTGCGTCTCGCGCTGGATGTCCAGCGCCTTTTGCCGCTGCTCCTCGGTGATCATTCCGGCCGCGATGAGCCGCTGCGCCAGGAAGCGCGCCGGATCGTTCGACGAGCAGGAGATGATTTTTCCCTTATCGATGAACAGCTCTTTCTCGTGCTTCCCTTTGGCGATGACCAGCCGGCCGGTGCGGAGGTTGGAGGCGTGCTTGACGAGCAGTTCCGCCGGCGTGGCGCCGCCGATCGGCTTCCACTTCCGCTGCGGCGGCATCGAGGTCGAGACGATCTCCGACTCCGCCGGCGCCTTCGGCGGGACGACCGCTTTCGCCACGCGTTCGTGAATCGCGCGCAACTCCTCCTCGGCGCGTTTGCGGCGCTCGAGCTCTTTGCGCAACGCGTCGGTCATGATCTTCAGCTCGTCCATGGTCTGCTCGCCATTGACGCGCAGTTCATCGATCGCCGATCGAAGCGCCTCCTCGGTCTGCTGCCGCTTCTGCAGTTCCGCGCGCAACGCTTCGAGCTGTTTCTTTTTTTCGTGCGATTCGGCGGGAGCGTCCGGCGCGCGGATGATCTCGACGAAGCCTTTGATCGCACCGTTGACGCGTACCGGCGTGAGGCTGGTGCGGACCCAGAGATGCCGGCCATCTTTCCCGACGCGCCAATCTTCGAGATCGATGCGTCCCGAGTCGCGCGCTTCCTGCAACTGCGCGGTCGACTTTCCGCCCCAGTGCTCGTGATCGCGATACAGC
>JBAVBF010000377.1:0-4787 GCA_049586115.1 Thermoanaerobaculia bacterium
CTCATGCCCGGTGGCGACGACAGCGCCTGGACCCGCTTGAAGCCGGTGCTGGAATCCATCGCCGCCAAGACCGACTCCGGTCCCTGCGTGACCCACGTCGGCCCCGACGGCGCCGGTCACTTCGTGAAGATGGTGCACAACGGAATCGAGTACGGCGACATGGAGCTGATCGCCGAGGCGTACGAGATGCTTCGCAAAGGGCTCGGTGCAGATGCCGACGAACTGGCGGCGATTTTCGATGAATGGAATCGCGGTCCGCTGGAGTCGTTCCTGATCGAGATCACCGCGCACATTTTCCGCGTGAAGGATCCCGAGACCGGCGCGCCTCTCGTCGACAAGGTGCTCGACAAGGCCGGACAAAAAGGAACGGGTAAGTGGACGGCGCAGATCGCGCTCGATCTCACTGTTCCCATTCCGACGATCGCCGCGGCGATCGATGCACGCGTGCTGTCGTCGATGAAAGACGAGCGCGTTGCCGCGTCGAAGGTGCTGCACGGACCGGCTTCGAAGCCGGACATTGCCGATCGCAAGCAGTTCATCGCCGACGTCCACGACGCGCTGTACGTTTCGAAGATCTGCTCCTACGCGCAGGGGATGGCGCTGATCCAGGCGGGCTCGCGCGAGTGGAAGTGGTCGATCGACATGCGCGAGATGGCCCGCATCTGGAAGGCCGGCTGCATCATTCGCGCGCGCTTCCTCGACTCGATCATGCGCGCCTACGAGCGCAAGGCCGATCTTACGAATCTACTGCTCGACGACGAGTTCTCCGCCGATATGCAGAAGTTGCAGCCCGCCTGGCGGCGCACGGTCGCCTTCGCGCAGGCGAACGGAATCGCGATCCCGGCGATGTCAGGAAGCCTCAGCTACTTCGACGCCTATCGCGCCGCGGAATCGCCTCTGAATCTGACGCAGGCGCAACGCGATTACTTCGGATCGCACACCTACCAGCGCAACGACAAGGGTGCGGATACGCCGTTCGTGCATACGGACTGGATTCATTTGTAAGTGCAACGTTCGAATACCCGCTCGTCGGCGTAGCCGACGTAAGAACCATAGCCCCCAGCTTTGAGCTGGGGGTTGTGAGCCCGTTTAAACGGGCGAAAGAAAGGTTATCGCAGAAGGCCATCTTTCGCCCGCTGAAGCGGGCTCTCACTCGGCTCTGCTTCTGATTTCCCACGGCTTGAAGCCGTGGGCTACGGGTTCTCACGACGGCTTCGCCGCCGGAAACTGCGTGGAAGTTACTTCGCGCCGGCCCAAACGTCGAGCCGCACCGGCACCTCGTCGTTCACCGTCACCAGCACGTTGTGCGGGACGGTGATGCCGAAGGCGGGCATATGGATCTTGAAGTCGGTTGTCGCGTGAATGCGGCCGTCGGGGATCAGCACCACGCGGACCGGAATCGTCATTCGCTTCGTGACACCGTGCAGCGTCAGGTCGCCGGTGACGCTGATGTCCGCAGGGGCGTTCGGCGCGATCGATGCGGGACCAGTCACGCTGACGGACTTGAATGTCGCCGTACCGAACTTGTTCGTCTCGAGATAGCGCTCGCGCATCTCTTTGTTGCGGAGGCCGACGCCGGTGTCGAGTGAATCGACGTTGATGTTGATGACGACGGTCGACGCCGCTGGATTCGCAGGATCGGCGACGATCGTCCCATTCACATCGCTGGTCTTTCCATCGAACGAGTCGTAGGTATCCTCAGCGTGAAACTGCGCGACGTTGTTGCCGCCTTTCGTGATCGCGTACGTGCGCGATTGCGCGTGCAGCGTTGCGGCGGCGAGCAGAATGAAGAGTGCAGCGGTAACTCTCATGCGTGCAACGAACAGCAAGCCGTTACTTGCCGATTCCGGCGAGCCGTAACGCTTTGCGCACATACGAAGGATGCGGAATCGCGCCGAGCGCCGCGGGATCGATCCACGCGTACTCGTCGCCTCGCGCGCGCGGACGACGCGCGACTGCGAAGACTTCGAACGTGATCCGGCGATTCGTCACCGTGTGCCGGAACGTTCCGAGTGCGGCGCCGGCGATCACGCGAAGCGGCGTGCCGGTGAGGAGCGTCGTGTCGCCGTGCGGGAGATGAAACATGCCGCGCATGAGCTGTCCTGATTCGCGCCGCATCAGCACGCGGCCGGTGCGATCGGTGACGAGGTAGAGCGGAATGCGCAACTCGCGCGTGGCCAGCTTCGCTTTCGGCCGCGGCAGCTCGTGAACACGTCCGCTGACGTACGCCGCGCACTGTCGCCGCAGCGGACAAACAACGCACGACGGATTTCGCGGCGTGCAGACCAGCGCGCCGAGCTCCATCAAGCCCTGGTTGAAATCGCGCGGCAATTTCGATGCGGCGACCAACTCCTCCGCGCGAATCCACGCTTCACGCATCAGCATCGGAGAGCCGAGCGGCGTTTCGATCGCGAACAGCCGCGCCACGATGCGCGCGACGTTGCCATCGACGATCGGTGCGCGTTGTCCGTGTGCGATCGAAGCAATCGCGCCCGCCGTGTAACGTCCGATTCCGGCGATCGTCATCAATTCATCGACCGTCGATGGGATCGCCCCGCCGAAGCGCGTCATCACATCGACCGCACCATCGCGCAGCATTCGCGCCCGCCGGTAATAGCCGAGGCCCGACCAGGCGGCAGTGACGTCATCGAAGCTCGCCGACGCCAACGCGGCGACGTTCGGAAAGCGCGTCATGAAACCTACGTAGTAGCCGAGGACGACCTCCATCCTCGTCTGTTGCAACATCACCTCGGAGACCCACACGCCGTACGGGTCGTACGCCGCGCGCCACGGCAACGCGCGCTGGTGTTTTCGGAACCAGTTTTCGGTGAGAGAGGCGAGCCGGCGGGCTGACAAAACGGCTTGTATTGTATGCTTCGCGTCACTCCCCGAGGCCCGAACGACATGGAAGATCAAGCGCAGGCGAAGCAGCCCGAAACGGAACAGGGCAAGTACGTTTACTGCATCATCAAGACCGATATCCCGCGCGATTTCGGCCCCGTCGGCATCGGCGGCCGCGGCGACAAAGTCCACACCGTTCCGTACAAAGAATTCGCGGCCGTCGTCTCCAACTGTCCGCTCATCGTCTTCGATCCGACGCGTGAAAACGCCCTCGCGCACGAGCATGTGAACGAGCTGGTGATGAAGGATTTCACCGTGCTGCCGATGAGTTTCGGCACCGTCTTCCGCACCGAGAACGACATCAAGGAGTTCCTCAAGGGCACGTACGACGCGCTCTCCGACGTGCTGCAGAAGATGGACGGCAAGATCGAGTTCGGCCTGAAGGTGAACTGGAACAAGGACCAGGTCGTCCACGAGATCGAGACCGAAAACGAAGAGATCCGCCGGCTGAAGGAAGAGATTCAGTCGAATACATCGACGTCGACGTACTTCTCGCGCATGCAGCTCGGACGCGTGGTGGAATCGGCGCTTCAGGCAAAAGCGGACGCGTACGTCAGCGAGATTTATGAAGCGCTGCGCGACGCCGCCATCGCATCGCGTTCGAACAAGCCGATCGGCGACAAGATGATTCTCAACGCCGCGTTCCTGGTCGATCGCGAGAAGACGAAAACGTTCGACGATCAGATCACCGACATCGCGAAAAAGTACGAGAACAAACTCTCGTTTCTCTACACGGGACCGTGGCCGCCGTACAACTTCGTCAATATCCGTCTGAAGCTGGAGCGCGCGGAGCGGTAGGCGCCGCAATGTTCCTGCTCGACGACATCCTCATGCTTCCCATGAAGCTCCCCATCGCGGGCTTCAACTGGATCATGAAGCAGATCCAGACGATGGCGAACGAGGAGCTGCTCAACGATCAGCCATGGAAGGAACGGCTCATCGAGCTGCAGATGATGCTGGAAGTCGGCGACATCAACGAAGAGGATTACGCGGTGCAGGAAGCGCAGGTTTTCCAGGCGCTGCGCGAGATCCGCGCGCGCCGCGAGGAGCTGGCGCGGCAGCAGCGCGGTGGTGACGATGACGACGGCGGCGTCGGGATCTACACCGGATACGGCCAGTGACGCTCGCGGCGGCGTTCGATCGCATCGCCGGCCGCCGCGTGATCCTGTTCGGCGGCAAAGGCGGCGTTGGCAAGACGACGATCTCGATCGCGGCGGCGCTGCACCTCGCGAAATCGCGTCCGGTGCTCCTCTTCACGACCGATCCGGCGTCGAATCTTTCCGACATCCTGCACGGCGAGGTGCGCACCGAGGCGGTCGATGCAAGCGCGTTGTACCGGCGCTTTCTCGATCGCAATCTGGAAAGTTTCCTCGAGCTCGGCGACCGCGGAACGTATCTCGATAAAGACGAGCTGCGCCGGTTTTTCGAGTTGTCGCTGCCGGGCGTCGACGAGCTGATGTCGTGGATGCGCATCGGCGAACTGGTCGAGGAAAATCCGGACACCACGATCGTCGTCGACACCGCGCCGACCGGTCACACGCTACGCATGCTCTCCTCGGCCGATCACTTCCGCCAGTTCGCCGAGGCGCTCGACTCGATGCAGGCCAAGCATCGCGGGATGATGCGGCAGTTCACGCGCCGCGACGTCCGCGATGCGATGGACGCGTTCGTCGATCAATTCGAAGCGGATGCGAAACGCCGCCGCGATCTGCTCACAGATCCTGCGCTCGCCGCATTCGTGCCGGTGACGTTGTCGGAGCGGTGGGTGGTGGAGCAGACGGAACGGCTGATTCGCGATGTGCGCGCCGATGGAATCGATGTGCCGTTCACGATTCTCAATCGCGCGGTGACGGATGACGATTGCGACCCTACCCGCGACGATGCCG
>JBAVBF010000378.1:0-4530 GCA_049586115.1 Thermoanaerobaculia bacterium
GCCGTATCCCGGCCACGACGTCGACGAAAAGAACCCGATCGCCGATCTGCAGAAGGGGACGAAGGTTTTGATTCAGGCACTGGTGGATATCGCGACGGGGCCAAAGATCGAGAACGCGTTCAAGCCATGAAGGCTAGTTAGTGTCCGTTGCGCGATGCGGCGCGGAACGCGGTGCCGTTCTGCAGTTCGCCGACGACGCGGTCGAGGCCTTGATTGCTCTGCAGCGCGACGTGCTGCGCGTACTCATCGCAGACGGGGCAGAGCTGGCGACTGAGGTCGGCGTCCTGAACGCGGCTACCACACAGTCGACAAGTGGAGTCAGCGTTCAATGCCATGTGCGACAGTGTAGCATTCGCCGTGCCCGCAGCCCTCCGGCGCGCTCTGCATCACACGAAAAAATCATGGCCGTCACTCTCAAGAAAGTTGTCATCGTCGGACGTCCGAACGTCGGCAAATCGACACTCTTCAATCGCCTCGCCGGCAAACGCCGCGCGCTCACGCACGATCTGCCTGGGATGACGCGCGACCGGCTCTCAGACGTGATCACGCTCGACGACGGGCGCCGTTACGAGCTCACCGACACGGGCGGACTCGAGTACGGCGACTCGCCGATGTCCGCGTTCGCGGGCGAGATCCGCGATCAGGCCCGACGCGCGCTCGAGACCGCCGACTTCATCCTCTTCGTCGTCGATGGCGCCGCGGGGGTGCTAACCGAGGATCGTGACATCGCGCAGGAACTGCGTGCGGCGGCCGGGCGGACGCTGTTGCTCGTCAACAAAGTCGATCGCCGCGATGCCGAGGAGAACGTCCCCGAGTTTTATGAGCTCGGATTCGAACGGATGCTGCCGCTGTCGGCCGAGCACGGCGAAGGGATCGACGAACTGTTCGACATCATCGGCGAGATCGTTCCGGCGGATTCGGTGACCGAGATCGATGAGGACGACAAAGGTCCGATCCGCATCGCCATCATCGGACGGCCGAACGTCGGCAAGTCATCGCTGCTGAATCGCCTCGCGGCGGAAGAGCGCGCCGTCGTCTCGCCGATCTCCGGCACCACGCGCGATGCCATCGACATGGAGATCGAGCGCAACGGCCAGCAGTACCTGATCATCGACACCGCCGGAATCCGCCGCAAAGGGAAGACGCACGACGAGGCGGAAAAGCTGTCCGTGATCTCCGCGCGCAAAGCGATCGAACGTTGCGAGATCGCGCTGGTGATGATCGACGCAATCGATGGCGTGACCGGACAGGACGCCACTGTTGCCGGTTACGCCGAGGATGCCGGCAAAGCCGCGATGCTGCTCGTCAACAAATGGGACGCGGACGCCCACGCGCAGGACGACTACAAGAAAGTTGAAGAGGAGATCCGCTTCAAGCTGAAGTTTCTCCCGTACGCGCCGGTCGAATTCATCTCCGCGAAGACGGGCCGCCGCGTCGAAAAGATTTTCCCGAGCATCGACAGGATCGTGGCCGGCTACCGCAAACGTTTCGGCACGTCGGACCTGAACCAGATCCTCGAACGCGCCATCGCCGGCCACCAGCCGCCCGCGATCAAAGGGAAGCCGCGCCGCTTCTACTACACGACCCAACTCAAAACGCAGCCGACCACGATCGCGCTGTTTTCAAACACCGACGAGCCGCTGCACTTTTCGTATCGTCGCTATCTGGAGAATCAGTTCCGCGAAGGGTTGGGGTTGGTCGGTTGCCCGATTCACCTCGTGCTTCGGGCAAGAAAAGGGATGAAGAGAGAGAGATGACGGTTCACGCGGAGCACGCAGAGAACCGGAGCAAAGCTTTTCTCCGCCTCTCCGCGTTCCCCGCGTGAACCGTCACCTTGGGAAAGCCTCCTTAACCCCGCCATCAACTGGCAGCATCGCCCCCGTCGTCTTCGCCGACCGAGGTCCCGCCAGAAACAGCGCGGCCTCGGCCACATCGTCGGCGGTCACTTCCGTCTTCAGCAACGTCCGGTTCCGATAAAAGTCGGGAAGGTTCTCGGAAGCAATTCCGTACGCGGTTGCGCGCATGGTCCGCATCTCGTCGCTCCAGAATCGCGAGCCGCCGAAGATCGCGTCGGGGTTGAGCATGTTCGCGCGGATGCCGAATTCGCCGCCCTCCAGCGCCACGATGCGGCACAGCTGCGCCTCGGCGGCTTTGCTCACGCTGTAGGCGCCGAACTCCTTGCCGGGCGCGGTCACGTTCTTCGACGCGTTGAAGACGATGCTCCCGCCGGTTTTCTGCTGCTTCATGACGCGCAGCGCCGCACGGGCGACGAGGAAGTGTCCGCGCGCGTTGACCGCAAATGCGCGATCCCAATCGGCGGCGGGAAGGACGTCGAGGCTGCCGAACGATGAGATTCCGGCGTTGCTGACGATGATGTCGACGCCGCCGTACTCGGCGATCGTTTCCGCGTACGCACGTTCGACATCCTCTTCGCTCGCGACATCGAGCCGTAGCGCGATCGCACGACGCAATCCGTGCTTCGACACGATCGCGTTCGCGACCTCCTCGGCGAGCGCAACATCGACGTCAGTGACGACGACATGCGCGCCCTCCTCGGCGAACCGTTCCGCGCAGGCGCGGCCGATGCCGCTCGCGGCGCCGGTGACGATTGCCACCATGCCGGCCAGCTCCTTCTCTTTCGGCAGCAGCGTCAGTTTGTACAACTCGAGCGGCCAGTACTCGGCGTGAAATGCATCCTCATCGTTCAGCGTCTCGTACCCGCCCGCGCCCTCGGCGGATTCGATGATGCGCATCGTGTGGCGGTAGATGTCGCGAACGATCCGCGCCGCACGCGCGTCTTTGCCGGCCGTCCACATTCCCGCGCCGGGAACGAGCACGACGCGGGGATGCGGATCGAGCATCGCGAACTCGCCGGGAAAATTCTTGTAATGCGCCGTGTAGCGCTCGACGTATTCGCTCAGCGCTTTGTCGACGTCGTCGCCCGCGCCGAGAAACAGCGGATAGCGTTTCGTGTAGAGCAAATGATCGGGTGTAGCCGGTCCGATTTGCGTGATGCGTTTTGCGTCGTCGCGCGCAAGGAAGCGGAGCACATCGTCGCTGCCGTCAAATTCGAGGACGACCGATCGCTTCGCGCCGAGGGCTCCGCGGATGGCAGGAGCGAGAGCCGTGACGTCGATAGTCGATGCCGACGGCACCGAAGCACGCGATCGCGAAGCCAGCCACTCCTCCGCCTTCGACACCAACGTAATGTGCTTCTCATACGCCTCACGCGCGGTCTCTCCCCACGTGATCAACCCGTGATTCATCAGCACGAGCCCCTCGGCATCCGGTTTCGACGCGAACGCGTCGGCGACGTCACGACTCAACCGAAATCCCGGACGAAGATACGGAACCGTGATCACCGACTCGCCGAAACAGTCGCGCACCGTCTTCTCGCGGCCGCGCGTATTCGTCAGCGCCAGGATCGCGTCGGCATGCGTGTGCAGAACGGCGCGGGCGGGGAGGAACGCGTGCAGCAGCGTCTCGATCGACGGACGGCGGCTCGACGGATCGACGAGACAGCGGGCGAGGTAATCGACCATCTCCTGATCGCTCATCTCGCCGTCTCGCGTGCGCAGCGGCTCGATGTAGTCGAGGCGCACCGCGGGAAACTCCTTCGGCACGATCGTCTTCATGTCGCTGCCGCTCGACTTGATGTACATCACCGGAATCGGTGCGCCGAGGAGGTCGGTGGATGTCGACTTCACGCTGTTGTTTCCGCCGCCCCAAAGCACGAGCGATTCTTCGGCGCCGACGAGGCGAGACTGATAGACGAGCTGGTCGATTTCGTTGTCGGGCGTCTCCGCCCAGCGGTTATTCATGCCGCGTATTATCGACAGACAACGAAAAGGGGAGAAGTGATGAGTCGGCTGATACTCTTTTGCGCTCAGTCTGCCTGGTGTTTCCTGCACCCCGTTTGCACTGATTTTCAAGCGGAGGTAACCCCCATGAGACTCAAAATGGCAGCTGCAATTCTCGTCGTTGGGCTCCTCGGTTTTGCGTCGAGCTCGCGCGGTGCGGAAGCGCCGAAACTGGATATCCAGCTCCGACAGGCGTCGACACCGGGCGACGTGTTTTACTTCCGAGGCCCAGTCAATCTTCAATATCAACTCGCGATCAAGAACCCGAGCAATGAACCGCTGACGCTGCGGCGAATCGATCTCAGCACGATGGGCCCCGGAGCCTATTCGCTGCGCACGGGCGCGACGCCGATCTCGCGGACGATTCCGCCGAACAGCGCCGTCGCCATCAACCTCTCCGCGTGGGGCCAGTCTGCCGGCGGTTTTCTCCGCTCGGAGGAGCCGGTGACGATTCGCGGGGTCGCGTACTTCGATTCACCGGGTCACAAGTCATTCGTCAAGCAATTCACGGCGAGCTTCATGCCGTAGTCGTTCGAACGCCTTCGGCGGCGGATGCTACACTCAGCACCTCATCAACAAAGGGGGCTTTGCATGCGTCACGTCGCCGGGGCGTTGCTCGTCGTTTTTCTCGTCGCATTGCCTGCCTTTGCGGTCGACCGCGGGCGCGCCG
>JBAVBF010000379.1:0-15095 GCA_049586115.1 Thermoanaerobaculia bacterium
ACGGGGGTCTGATTCACGCGCGCTAGAATCATCCGTCCCTGATGGCCGGCCACCGTCGACGCTTTCGCGCCCGGGATTTCGGAGTAGGGGATGGCGGTCTCGATCTCGAGCGCATCGACGACATTGCCGAGTCCCGAGCCAAGGATCACGCCGACCTGCGGCTGGATGGAAGTCTTGCTGCGTACGAAAGCGACCGCTTCGTCGATGGTCTTGATCATGGCTTCCTCGTTTTGGACGAACTTGGAGCGCGGAGTATAAGCGCGGTCGCGCTCCGGCGGCGATGGCAACGCGAACCTATCCACCGCGCCTGCGATCCCGCATAATGCGCAGACCAATCGGTCTCACCAAAAAATACGGCAACGACGGGAGCAGTGAATGGAGCGTTTTTCTGCGCTGATCGGCTTCGTAGGCATTCTTGCGATTGCATTTCTGCTGTCGACCAACCGGCGGGCCATCCGCTGGAAGACGGTGTTCTGGGGCCTGACGCTGCAGATCCTCACTGCGATCGCGGTGTTGAAAGGCACGCAGATCGCGAAAGCCTTCGGCACGTTTATGCCCGCGACGAGCCAGTGGATCGCGTCGCTGATCTTCATCGCGCTGACGATCATCGTCGTGCAGATTTCGAAACGGATGGCGCAAGGCTCAGGTCGAAAAGGGCTGTGGGGTTTCTACCTTGTGGCCAGTGCGGTCCTCTTCCTTTCCTACAACCTGCTGGCCTTCCTCTTCGAGAACCTGAAGGAAGTCGTCACGCAACTCATCAGCTACACCGGTGAGGGCTCGAAGTTCGTCTTCGGTGCGCTCGGTGACACGGCCAACAAGAACGTCGGCTTCGTTTTCGCCACGATGGTGTTGCCGACGATCATCTTCATCGCCTCCGTCTTCGCGATTCTTTACTACCTCGGCGCGATGCAGGTCGTGGTTCGCTTCTTCGCCAAGCTGATGTCGCGTTTCATGGGCGCGTCGGGCGCGGAGTCGCTCTCGGTCGCTGCATCGATCTTCATGGGCCAGACCGAGGCGCCGCTGACGATCCGGCCGTTCATCGAAGGTATGACCATGTCCGAGCTGATGACGATCATGACGGCCGGCATGGCCCACATTTCCGGCGGCATCATGGCGGCTTATGTGCTCGTGGCGAAGGTCGATGTCATCCACCTGCTCACCGCGGTGATCATGACCGCGCCAGGCGCGATCATGATGGCCAAGATGATCGTCCCGGAGACGGAGAAGCCGGCTACCGGCGCGGACGTCGAGGTAGTCGTCCCGAAGCAGGATGTGAATGTGATCGACGCCGCCGGCCGCGGCGCGATCGAAGGATTGCACCTTTCTCTCAACGTGGCCGGAATGCTGATCGCCTTCATCGCGCTGGTCGCGCTCGTGAACGGCGTCTTCGGATTCGTACACGGCCACACCATCTGGAACGGGCACGCCTGGTTCCCCAGCAGTCTCGACCAGCTCCTCGGCTGGATCTTCAGTCCGATCGCGTGGGCGATGGGCGTCTCCTGGAAGGACAGTTTGACGGTCGGCAATCTCCTCGGCACGCGCATGGTGCTCAACGAGTTCGTGGCGTTTGCGAAACTCGGTGAGCCAGGTGTCGGATCGAGCCTCGATCCGCGCAGCTTCGTGATCGTGACCTACGCGCTGTGCGGCTTCGCAAACTTCTCGTCGATCGCAATCCAGATCGGCGGGATCGGATCGCTCGCTCCGTCACGCCGCGGCGATCTGGCCCGGCTCGGAATGCGCGCGATGCTGGCAGGAACGTTAGCGAACTTCCTGACGGCGACGATCGCGGGGATGCTGCTCTAGCGTTCGAGCGCGGTGACGCGATCAGCAAACTGCTGCACGAGAAGAGCGGCTTCGCTGAAGATGTGCGCGGACTTTACCAGCGGCTTACGGGGTTTCAACGTTCGTTATTTGACGGAACCCTGAAACGGGTCTACCGTTCGCAAACCAATCCAAATCACAACTCGAAGAACCTGGGTGGCAAGGGAGGGGAGGATGACCGTTAGGTTTTTTCCCGGAAGCAAGAAACAGAAAACGAGCCTCATCGAAGGCTTTCTCACAAAACATCATGTCGCGCACGAACTGGCGCGCCCCGAGGAGCTGGCGTCGAAAACGTTTCACCTCGGCACCGATCCCGCGCTCGAAGTCGATGGACGTATGTTCGTCGATCCGAACGTCGACGCGCTGAAGAAAATCTTTCACGTCGACGCCGCCGAGTGACCGCTAGGTCTTGAACATCGCCTCGGCTTCGCGCTCGATCGTGCTCTTGATGCGCGACTCGAACGGCTTGGCGATCAGTGGCAGCTTGCCGTCGACGATGACGTCCGTGTCCGTGATCTCGACCGATCCGTTGGCTTTGAAGCCTTTCGCCGATCCCGAGAAGACGAGCCGGTCGCCTTCCCACTGCTGGTTGATGTCGCTGAGGTAGTGTCCGTGCTGCCCGAGGAGATCCTGCAGGCGCGCATCGATGATGCGGCGCGCGTTGATTCGATCGGTGTGATGCGGAATGACGATTCTCATTTGCCCTCCGGCCGGCGTTGTATCACACCGCCTGCCATCGGCCTTGACCAGAACCTTGCCATGCTCGGAATCCCGAGGTAGCCTCGGTGCGGGACTTCCGCGTGGTCGCTACCCGCCATGCTTTCCAAGGTATGGAGTGCCGCGACCCTCGGAATTGATGCAGTACGAATCGTCGTCGAAGTCGATGCTCGGATCGCTGAGCAGCCCGGCTTCACTCTGGTCGGACTTCCGGACGCCGCCGCGCGCGAAGCGTATCCGCGCGTCCGGTCCGCCCTCCGCCACTGCGGCTATTGGCTGCCGCAGCGCCATTTCACCGTAAATCTCTCGCCGGCCGACGTGAAGAAGGAAGGGTCTGCATTCGACCTTCCGATCGCGATCGGCATCCTCGTCGTCGCCGAGTTTCTGCCGCCGGAAGCGGTCCTCGGCCGCGTCTTCGTCGGCGAGTTGTCGCTCGACGGCGCGCTTGTCCCGGTGCGCGGCACGCTCGCGATTTCCGCGGCCTTCGCGCGCGATCCCGATCTGCGCGAATTGATCGTCCCCGCCGGCAACGCCAGCGAAGCCGCAGCCGTGCAATCGGTTCGCGTCGCCGGCGTCAATCATCTTCCGGAGCTGCTGCGCCATCTGATGGGCGACAACGTCGTCGCTCCTGCCGTCTCGACGCCGGCGCCGGAGTTGCCGGCCGAATCGCCCGACTACTCCGACGTCCGCGGCCAGCTGCAGGCGAAGCGCGCGCTGGAGATTGCCGCGGCCGGAGGCCACAACATCTTGATGATCGGACCGCCCGGATCGGGCAAGACGATGCTGGCCCGCCGCCTGCCGTCGATCCTGCCGCACCTCACGCTCGAGGAGTCGATCACGACGACGAAGATCCACTCCGTCGCCGGGACGCTTCCGATGGGCAGCGGTCTGATTCTGCGTCGCCCATTTCGCGCGCCGCATCACACGATTTCGACCGCCGGGCTGGTCGGAGGCGCATCGTTACCGCGCCCCGGCGAGGTGAGTCTCGCGCATCACGGCGTCCTCTTTCTCGACGAGCTGGCCGAGTTCCGACACTCAACGCTGGAAGTGCTTCGCCAGCCGATGGAGGATGGCCACGTCACGATTGCGCGTGTTCAACGCACGCTCACGTTCCCATCGCGCTTCACGCTCGCCGCCGCACTGAATCCGTGCACGTGCGGTTACTTCAACGACTCGCGCCGGCAGTGCATCTGCACGCCCGCGCAGATCGCCCGCTACCTAGGCAAGATTTCCGGCCCGCTTCTGGATCGGATCGATCTGCAGGTCGAGGTTCCCGCCCTCGCGGCCGAGGAGATTTCGACGTTCACGGCCGGAGAGAGTTCCGCGTCGATCCGCGACCGGGTCGAAGCCGCACGCCAGATTCAGCGCCAGCGATTCGCACGATCGTCGATCGACTGCAACGCCGACATGACCTCGCGTGCGATGCGGCGGCACTGCGAGCTCGACGCCGCATCGCGCCGTATTCTCGACCAGGCTCTCACGCACCTCGGCCTCTCCGTTCGCGCGCACGACCGGGTGTTGAAGGTGGCACGGACGATCGCCGATCTCATCGCCGCCGAACGCATCCAAAGTGACCACATCGCCGAAGCCGTCAACTACCGCGCGCTGGATCGGGCGTACTTTCGGACCTGACTGATGAACAATTACGGTCGGAACATCAGCAGTTTCAGCGAGTTAGCGCGAAGCTTAGTCCGCCGTTTCCTGAGCCGTTTTGTCCACGGCTGACGGTGTGTTAATCACTCAGAATAATTTTGTGTCCGGGCGGCGTTTCAGCCCGAGCGAAAGAAGTGCGATTAATTGTTGACAAAATCGGCTTCGATTTTATGATCTTATCACCTAGCCAGCAGGGTGCGTGATGGGTGAGGAGTCGGAGAATGGCTTTTGAAAAGTGGGATCCCCAACCTGAATTCGAGCGCTTTCCTGCCTCGGCGACCATCGTCCAGTCGCGTTTGATCCGGCTGCCAACGCCGGTCGCGTCGATGCTTCGCTTGCGCAACAAGAGCAACGCGAACCTCTACTACGACAAGAAGCGCAAGGTCATCGGCATCCGCGCGCTCGACAAGAAAGAAGAAGGTGCCGCGAAGATTCGCCAGTCGGACAAGTCGACGTCGCTGCACGTCCCGAGCTTCTTCCGTTTTTACGACATCGAAGTGCCTGGCATCAAACGCTTCCACTGCTGGTACGACGAGAAAGAGCGGATGGCGATGATCGATATCTCGCGCCCGTCGCCGCGCGGACGGCCTGCCGGCACGTAGCGGCTTCAGAGTAGTTCAGCGACACAAAACAAAACGGGCGGCCGAGAGGCCGCCCGTCGTGTTTAACGTTGA
The DNA here is from genome assembly GCA_049586115.1 of Thermoanaerobaculia bacterium. Lineage (GTDB taxonomy): Bacteria > Acidobacteriota > Thermoanaerobaculia > Gp7-AA8 > Gp7-AA8 > JADGNZ01. The sequence goes on from JBAVBF010000379.1 coordinate 4,866, forward strand.
TCGTTGTTCTTAGTGGAGAGCGCGGCGGCGCGGCGCCGGCGTGTTGATCACCGAGAACATCTGCGACAGGCTCTTCGACGCTTCGTCGCTCATGATCCACATCATGCCCGGATAGGCGGAGGCGCCCGAGGCCATCTGCGTGGCCGGGTCGTTGTTCTGCATGAACGTCGCAACCGAAGCAACCGGAACGTGCGTTCCGTAGCCGGAGTTGATCGCTTTGATGTACTCGTTGGCAAAAAGCGTGTAGCCAACGTCGGTGAGGTGAACGCCGTCAAGGCTGAACAGCCCGCCGGTGATGAAGTCGCTGGTGAGGTGGAACGGCCCGACGTTGATTCCGGTCGCGAAACGGTCGAAGAGGCCTTTGATATCGGCCACCGGAACGTTGTGCGCCGCCGCCGAGGCGGTGATGGCGGTGTTGTAGTCGGCGATCCGCTGCGTCAGCGCGGTCATTTCAGCGGGCGTGATGATGACTGCGTCTGGCAGCGGCGTTCCGAAGAGCGGGAGCTTATTCGTCGGGTCAAGGATCGGTTTGAGGGCGGACGGAATGCCGAAACCCTGCGCGATCAGCGAACTCGCCGCGAGCGTCACGAAGCTGCCAGGCGCCAGCTGGCCGACGCCGGGTGCCGCGTCGATCTGGCCGACGAGCGTGATCGGCTGTCCGGTCGGTCCGAGGACCGGCGTACGAGTCGCCGGATTGATCAGGACGGTCGGTACTGTCCTGAAGAAGGGCACGGCGGAAGGGTTCGTCGGCAGCGTTCCGACGACGACGCCTGCGCCGGTGGCCGTGAGTTTGTCCAGCATGGTGTTGTAGGCCGACGTGAACGTGGCGACCGACGTCAGCCCGGTGGTCGTGCCGTTCGTGGCCGATCCGAGGAAATCGTTGCCGCCGATCCAGACCAGGATGAACGTCGGCTTCTGCGCGACGACCGCATCGACCTCGGTGACCGGTCCGCGGAGGATGAACTGCGCGAGCTGCTGTACGCCGCGCGTGACCGGCTTATCGGTTCCGGTAACCGTGAAGGTATCCGCGACGTTGGCGCCAGGAATGCTGACGTTATTGAACGGACGGCCGAAGGTCGTATTCAGTGGCGCTCCCGATCCGGGCGCATTCACGATGACGGGCGGGTAGGTGCTGATGTCCATCAGCGTCAGCTCCGGTCCGATGCCGGGATAGCTGACGATCGGCTGCGCGAAGCAGTTGTCAGTGGCCGAGGAGCCGAGCGTGCAAAGCGGGATGCCGAGCTGCTTGGCGACGATAGCCGGCCAGCTGTAGACCGAATGATGTTCGTTGAGCGAGTTGCTCTCGTAGCCAGCGCCGTAGCTGTCGCCGATGGCGACAACCGTCTTGAAGTTGGCCGAGCCAACCGCGGCAAAGCCCGGAGCAGCGATGACCGCGATTGCCAGTGCAACCGTGGCGATGCGAGCGAAGCTTCTGATGCGCGTCATTTGGGTTCTCCTTTGGGGTCTGGCCTAGAACCGGTAGCCGAGGTTCAGGCTGATGAGGTTTGCGTCAGTGCGGTACGTCCCGTTGAAATTGGTCTGCGGTGCGCTGAGTCCATTGGTGCCGCGCGTCTTGAAGTGCAGTGCAAACTCCGTCGCGTCGAAGACCCACGGGCCGCGGTGCCAGCCGATGCCGAATGAGGCGCCTTCGCGATCGGAGTCGGGAAGCAGCGGGCTGACGTTGTCGGTCGGCTGCGGGGTCTGGTCGTAGAGGAGGCCGAAGCGGACGTCCCAGGTCGGATTGATGGTGCGGTTCGCGCCCAGGCGATACGAGTTGCTGTTGTCCCAGTTCTGAGGCCGATTCAAGCTTGCGCTTGGAGTGGTCACGAAGTTGATCTGCAGATCTTTGAAGCGGCTCCAGCCGGTGTGGACAACGTCGAATTCGATATCCCAGTTCGGAATGGCCGTGGTGGCGATGCCGAGATTTGTGATCGACGGGAAATTGAGAGTGGTCGTGACCGGCTGGCTCGGCGGAAGGCTCGGCTTGACGAGAGCGTCGAGCTGGGCGTTGCCGGTCGAGATCTGCGTGACCGTAATGTCGCCCTTGAAATCGATGTCCATCGGGGCGCGATACGAAGCGCCGATACGCCACACGGACGACGGCTTGAAGAGCACGCCCGCATTCCAGCCCCACGCGTTGTCCCAATCGCTCGAGAGGTAAGCCGAAGCGAGGTCGGGGAAGCGGCCGAGGAAGGGATTGACGTTCACGGTGCCCGGCGGGAAGGTGATGTTCTGCGCGAGAACCACACGCGCCCGGCGGTACTCGGCGCCCACGCCGAAGGCGAAGCGGCCGTCGGTGGTCTGCCAGGCGAGGGAGGGCTGGACGGAAACCGTCTTGATGTTCGCGTCGCGCGAAACAAAACGGCCGATCCACGGATCTTCCCAGTTCGTCCGCAGACCGAACGGCGTGAACACGCCGACGCCGAGCGTGAGGTTCGTCCCCACCGGCACGATGAGATACGCGTTCGGCGGGACGAAGGTGTGATGCCTGTACTGGCCCGTCGCACCGCTGGTGAAGGCGTCGTTCGGATCGCCGGTGAATTCGTTATTGAAGTTGATGAGCGTGCCGCCGGCGAGGAACGATGTGTGACGCTGCTGGGCGATGCCGGCCACGTTGTAGAAGATGGCGCTGGGATCGTCGGCCGTTGCCGCGAACGCGCCTCCCATAGCCGTCGCTTTCGCGCCCTGTTCAAAGAGCCCGAATCCGGCCCCAAACGCTGCACCACTCACCGCCAACATCGCTGCCGAAACCAGTAGCCCGATTCTGCTGAAAGAACGCAAGCTGGACCTCCTAAGTCACTCGAAATGCGCTTGAAAGTAGACCGTGGGGAAAACCGCCGGATGATAGCACAGCGATTTTTGCGGAAGGTGACGTGGCGTTCAGCGTTCGCGCGGGATCGGAACTAGATGTAACGGGCCAGACCGTCGGCCATGTTCGAAGGCGGCAGGGGAGGCGGGCATCCTCGAGATGCACGATCTCGACGACGTCGACCACAAAGCGAGTCGCGCTGAGCGAACGGGGGCGGGCTGGCGGCATAGCGATGGCAAACTGCCGGACGTCGGAAGATGCAAGCGGTTCGGGCTGCCCTACGTAAGCCCGGGCAAGCGCCTCGGCCGAAGCGTGAGCAAGGTCCGTGGTGACCGCGGGATCGAGCGTCACCAGATAGCGGCCGACCACCGGTGCGGCGCCAGGCAGGCGCCGGGTGGAACTTCGGCTCGGCCCCGTTCGCGGACGCTGTAACGACGACGAACGCGGCGGCCACCACGGCCATCATCATTGTCGGAACGACTTGATTCGCTCTGCGCATGTCTCGTCCTTTGGCGCTCATTGTGTGCTGTCCTGCAGGTCGCGGAAATGGATAGCTTTAACGGGCGTCGGTGGTGTCGTGGTCAGCGCGTCTGTATACGGAAACGCGCCCACTCCGAGCGTGTCCCGCGCAGCGGTCATCTCTATTCGCAGCGCTTTGAGGTGGGCGGCGCAGATCGGACGGCTCGGCGCGGGAAGTAGCGGGCACCCCTTCGCTCGACATAGCGTCGATTGCGAAGCGAAAGACGCATCTCGAACCTCGGCAAGCGCTGCGAAGAGATCTCCCCGAGAACTGCATACTCCTCGCGCAGCACAACCACACGTCCGCAGGTTTGCGACCGAGTAGGCCGCACATTGAAACTTGACGTCATCAACTCAAGAATCTTGAAGCTTCCATCGAAAGAGGTCGTGCAACGGCTCTGTCGTATTCGCAGGATTGATCCGCACTGAGATCTCCGGCGCATTGTCGTCCCGTGCCTGTTCGTTAGAATACATCTGCAGAGAAAGCGCAAAGTCGGACGCTACTCGTGGATCGGGCGCTCCGCCAGACAAGCCATCAAGAACAACCAGCATTCCAAAGAGCGCGGAGTCAACGGACTCCCTAATGATCTCCATAACATGCGCTTGGTCCTCAGAACTGAGGCGGCCAAACCAGTCACTCAGTGCAGCTACAATAGGGGATGGCTTCCTTCCTGGCGGACCTTGAGCGAGACGGGCTCCCAGGTCATTAATGACTCCGTTGCGGGCTCGGTCGATCACTCGCGAGAGAAACAAATCGGCGGCAGAAGTACGATCGATGACGTTTGTCATTTTCTGAGGAAGGGCATAATATATTCGAGCAATTGATTTATTTGCTTGTTAGTCGCTTCTGTGAGATTCCGAAGATCACGAATATCCTTTGCTACCAAAGATCGGGCTGTCCCCCCATAAGTTCCTCTTATGGTCGGAATAGCTTGGTGCTCAGCTTGGGGCACTGCGATGGCGGGTCCCGTGCGAGCGTCATACTCTGGAATGACTTGGCGCGCGGCCGCCGACTGTGGGACGTGATGAATATCGAGTCCGTCACCGACTGCAGACATCGCGCGAAGCTCGTCCGCCGTGCCAGCTGTGTACGCCTCGAGTTTAGCAGTCGCAGCGATCTCCTCGACTGCGACTGCCGCCTCGCCCTCGGGCAGCACGGGGATGTTCTTGGCTACGACGACTGTAAGTATTATCGCGGCATTTGCTTTATCAGCGGCGCTCGCATTTGAGTTCAAGACCCTCAGTGCTTTCGCCGCAAGGTCGCCATCCGCTTTTGCCTGAGCTTCTATGGCTTTCTGGAATATGGATTTTCCAAACCGGCCATTCGGATCGGTCGCGCCGGTGGGATTGTTCATTACATACGCGTACCGGTTCCAGCTTTGGGGCTGTTTCGGATCGCCGAGCACCGGATCGACCGAAAGGAAGCGCGCCAAATTCGCGTTGTAATACCGCGCATGCATGTAATCGACGCTACCGTTTGTCGCCGCGACGATGTCCCGCTCGTGGCCTGTGAACTTCATCAACTCGGTGGCGCTCTCCGTCGGCGTCAGGTTCATTTCGGCGCCGAAGGGATAGTAGGCGTGTTTGCCGATGAGAATATGGTTGCCGTCGGTCACCAGCCGCGGGGTGCCGAGGTGGTCGAGGTGGTAGTGGTAGGTCGTGGTCGGACTCGTCGATCCCGGCGTGATGGGGAAGACCGAGGCCAGCAGCTGGCCGCTACGCCAGACGTAATCTTTGGACCAATAGTGGCTCGTCAGGGTTAATGGCGACGGCGAGGTTTCCAGGCTCGTGAACTCGCGCAGGACCTTGCCGCTTTGGTCGCGCACGCTCCACGTCCACGAGGCGCCTTGCCGTACCGCGATCCGCTCGTCGTCAGCGGTATAGACGAAGTCGCGGACATCGCTTCCAACGGTTGCTCGCCTCACCATGCCTGTGCCGTCGTACGTGTACGCAGCACCGTACTCACTCGTAACGTTGCCAGCGTCATCGTAAGTTGCCGCGGCGAGGTGATTGTGGTTCTGAGGGCTCGTCTGCGACGTTACCGCGGTGTCGGGCACGTCGCATCCGCCCACGCAGCCGACGGCTCCGCTAGCCGTGACGGTGGCAGTGCGGTTGCCAAATGCGTCATACGCGAAGTTCTGCTGATTCCCTTGCACGGTGGCCTGCGTAAGTCGCCCAACGGAGTCATAGACGAACGAATCCGTGCCGATGGATCGGATGTTGCCGGAACCGTCATAGAGATACGTACCGCTCGAAGAGCTGTCGCGCGTGATTGGAATCAGGTGTTGGCGCGCCAGACCGGCAGTCGCGCTCGACGGCGATGGCGGCGGAGCCAGGGCATCGTCGGGATGGGGAATCTCGACGACGTTGAGCACACGCGAGTCGGCGCTGAGCGAACGGGCGCGGGCCGGCAGCATGGCGATGGCAAACTGCCGGACGTCGGAAGATGCAAACGGTTCGAGCTGCCCTACGTAAGCCCGGGCCAGCGCCTCGGCCAAAGCGTGAGCAAGGTCCGCGGGGACCGAAGGATCCAGCGTCACCAGATAGCGGCCGACCACCGGTGGGGCGCCAGGCGCCGGGTGGAACTTCAGCTCTGCGCCGTTGGCTGATGCTGTAACGACGACGAACGCGGCGGCCACGACGGCCCTCATCATTGTCGGAACGACTCGGTTCGCTCTGCGCATGTCTCGTCCTTTGGCGCTCATTGTGAGCTGTCCTGCAGGTCGCGGAAATGGATCGCTTTGACAGGCGTCGCTGGCGTCGTCGTCAGGGCATCTGTATACGGAAACGCCGCCACTCCCAAGGCTTGCCGGGCGGCCGTCATCTCCGATCGAAGCGCTTTGAGGTGGGCGGCGCAGATCGGACCGTTCGCTGCGGGAAGTGGAAATAGCTCCGTCGGGTGGGACGGGACGTAGCGGTCGTGGATATTCTGCCAGCTCAACTGCGTGGGACCGCTCGCCGCGAGCACGGCGTTCAGCCCGTTCAGCAACTCGGTGAGGTGCGCGAACTGAACAGTGGTACTCAGCGACTGGAGCGGCGTGAATCTCATGGTGGTAGTCAGGTCGGCGACGCTCCAGTTGGACATGCCGTTGCCTGAGGAGTCGACCGAACGGACTTGATACACATAGGTCGTGTTTGGCGTGCGGCCTCCATCGACGAACGGACTTGCTGCGGTAAACGGGGTACAACCGGACAGGCAGCGTTGCAGTTGGTAGTGATCCGCGCCGGTACTCTGCCATGTAACTGTTATCGAAGTGAGAGGGCCTGTCTGGCCGGGCGTGACGTAGGCGTTCAACCCCGTCGGGACGGGCGAGACAACCGTGATGGTCGCGGCGCGAGTCACCGTGTTGAGCGTATCGCCGTAGATCTCGACCCAGACGGAGACGGTTTTCCACGGATAATAACCGTGAAGCGTCGAAGTGCCGTTACCTACAGTCCCTGAGCCAAGATTTTGCGAAGCGAACTTGTTACCCTCTGGCCCCTCGTACCAAAAGAAGTTCCTTCCGGTACAGCCGGTTACCGCGACATGAAGCAAAGCCTCGCCGGGGGCATTGATTGTCTGGTTCTGCGGCGGCTCCGTGACCTGAGGCGTACACAATGTGTTTGTGTTCACAGTGATGACGGCCGTGGTGCTGTTGACCGTGGTCGGGCCTGTCGAATCGGTCACCTTGACCCAGAAGCTGGTCGTGGACGTGAGCGATCCCGTTGCGTACGTTGCCGCCGTACCCTGAAGCGGCGTACTGGTGTCGCCGGAGTTTCCGCGGTACCACTGATAGGAGATTGTTCCGCAACCATTGACTACGACAGACAGAGCGACGCCTTGGTTCGTCACCTCCAGAGTTGTGCTCTGCGGCTGCGTAGTGATGGCGGCCGGATCGCAGATGGTGATGACCGTGGTCGGGCTGCTAGCCGAGTTTGTCGTCGAATCGGTGACTCTGACCCAAAAGCTCGTGGTTGTTTGCAGCGGGCCGGTCGCGTAGCTCGAGCCCGTACCAAGAGGTGCGCTCGTATCGCCCGAGTTGCCGCGGTACCACTGATACGTCAACACGCCACTGCAGGCTGTTGTGCTCGCGGTCATAGTCGTGCCCTGGTTGTTCGTGCCGAGCCGCGCGCTCTGCGCGGTAACCGTGGGAGTAGATGGGCCGGAACATGCCGGCGTTGTCCAGCCGGAGTAGGCGATCGACTTGGGCCGGGGCATACCCGTGTCGTCCGGGGCGATCGTGTCGGTGACAGTGTTCGAATGCAATACGCTGCCGAGTGTGCCGTTAGAGTTGTAGGCCAGAGACCCGAACCCTGTGACACTGGTTAGAAACCCGTTCGTATACGTGTTCGTTGTGGGGGCCGCCGGAACGGAGCAGGGCGAGAGGCAGGTTGGATAGCCCGGCTCTTTGACGGCACCCAGAGAGTCGTAGCTGAACAGTTCACTGAATGATTGAAGCGTCGTGCTGTCCTTCTTCACCTCGGTATCACGTTCCGATGGTAGCCCTGCATCATTCTTGTACTTGTAAGTTTCGGTAACAGCGACGTCCCCCGAAACGGGGGAGGGCATCGCGTTATAGCGCACCGCCGTGAGCAGCTTCCCTTTACGATAGTCGATCGGCGAGTCGGTTCCGTTCAAATCGCCGAAGGTAAACGACTTCACGGGATGGCTTCCGCCGGCATCGCTGACCCCGGTCAATCGCTCGGCTGGATCGTAGGTAAACGAGAGATCATAGGTCCCGCCCGCCGGACCACTGAGCTTGTTGTGAGCGTGGCCGCGGGCATCGTAACCGCCGTAGGTCGTCGTTCCATTGCCGTTAACGCCGAGTTCCGGGTGCTGCTCGGATTGCAGGAATCCACGGCCGTCATACAGGAAGCTTCGGCCCTGTGTAACGCCGCCGGCGACCATTGACACACTGCGTAAGCGGCCGCCGATGTCGTTGGCGTACGTGGTCGTGCTGTTCGTGCCCGGCTCGATCACAGAATAGAGGCGTCCGAGGCCGTCGTAGGTTTCGGTTGTAGTCGAAGTGGTTTCGGCCGTGGACGTCGATGTAGCGATGGTCGAGGTGCGGTCGATTTTTGACGTTCCGGTATATGTGAAGGTAGTCTCTTTCCCGTCGGCCGACGTGAGTTTTAGAGGCCGGTCAAACGCGTCATACGTAGTCGTGGCTACGTGAGCCGGCGCGAACGCCTGTTGATAGTCGCCGGTGGCGGTGTACTCCGGCATTGAGGTCGAAATGACACGTCCAAGAGCGTCGTAGCCGCTATTGACGGTAGACCAACCGTCCGGCATCTGGTTCTTGGACTGCACCACTCGCCCGAAATCGTCAAAGTAGGTCCGGCCCTCGGTCAGGGGACTGGTGCACGTCTCCGCCCCGAGCAGGCATTGTTTGGCGACGAATGACGCGGGTGTGAAGGTCGTAGGCGACGATATGCCGGCCGCAATGTTGTAAGTGTAATCCGTCCATGCCCGGCCCGCAGGCCTCACTGTTTTAAGTCGGCCGGACGTGTCGTAGGTGAGAGTCGTTTCTACGCCGCTGGAGTCGCGGCTCGCGTAGACCAGACCGGTGTGCGAGTCGATGTCCCGGTCGGACGCCAACCAATTCATCGCGGCGTACTTAGATGTCTTAAGCACTCCGGAGTCATACGTGTAGTCCATTTCATAGTCCTGAGTACTCCCCGGAAGGGTACACAGGTCCGAATAGCTGCTGGAAAGGGGATGAAGGTCGCCACCGAACCAGTGCTCATCGGCGACGAAGCCGAAGTTAGGGCTGCTCGTCCTCTTGGTGTATGTGGTGACTACGTCGTTCGTCGAGGCGGTAATCGTCGTCCCGGTATTCTTGTACGTACGCCGTCCCGTCATAAAACCGGTGGGGTCGAAGCAGGCGTCGACGACGCTGACATCCGTTCCCTGCGCCGTCGTGACGCGATCGTACTTGTCCAGAATCCACGGCGAGTTGCGTCCGATCAGCAGACCAGGCTGACCCGCCGCCCTGCCATTGGCGGCGGAAAGCGAGTTGTACCTCGTCGTCACCGTCCGCGGTGCGGTTCCTTCGAAGTTGGAGCTGGTGACGCTCATCCGCAGATGGCCATAGCCATCGTAATCGCTGGAGTCCGTGTCGACGTACTTGTCACCATCGTCATGGAAGACTGTCCGGCTCCCGGTTGCGCGGGGACTGTCCGGGCCCGGATCGAGCCCCTCGTAGAGCAAATAGGAGCTGCGTTTGAGTACCTGCCCGCAGGTGGTCAGGCATTCGTACTGATACTCCTCAGTCGACAAGTAACGGGTTCCGTTCTTTTTTCCGCTGAATGAGGTCAAAGGATAGCCGTAGTTCCAGGCCGAAAAGCCGTTCGGGTTATCGCGCAGCTCCGTCGGCCAGATGGAGAAATAGTGAACGCTCTTGTGGCCTTCTGGTGAGGTCGCCGCGACCTGCAACTCCTCAGAAAGGAATTCCTTCTGGAGTGGCCGGCTGGAATCGGGGCACAAGGCATCAACCTGGACGGTTCCATTGTAGCTGGTTGCGTACGTCCAAGTGGCCGCCGCTGAGGTCGTTTCGCCTGCCTTGAAGTCACTTTTCGATTCAAGGCGTGGCGTCGCGACTAAATAGCTATCACAGGTGGTCCCAGGAATTCCGTATTCGTGATACTGGTACTTCCGAGTACCTCCTGTGGGGAATTGGAGCGAGGTGATCGCTCCTTGAGCACAGGCAGTAGAGTCCGTTTGGTAAGTAAAGCTGTAGCTGGAGCTGTCCGGCAGCGTCAGACGCGTCAACACTGGCACCGTGGCCGCTTGGTAAAATTCGGAGCCCGGCTGCGGATCATTGCCGCAGCCACGCGCAACGCTCACGTCAACGTACTCAAAGTTGTATGTGGCGGTGGCCGCGGTCGGAGTACCTGAAAAAGCCGTGAGCTCGACCTTTGCG
>JBAVBF010000380.1:0-4020 GCA_049586115.1 Thermoanaerobaculia bacterium
GGCTCGAACCGCGGCCAGGCCGATGCCGAATCCGGGCGAGGCCGGCGCGTCCGCGCTGCTGTTGCGCACGTGGATCATCAGCGCTCCGATTCCGCGCTCCGCATCCAGCACGATCTCGCCTCCCTCCTCGCAGCTCGCGACGCCGTATTTGAGCGCGTTCTCCACGAGCGGCTGCAGGATCAGCCGCGGAACGCGGCATCGCAGAAGGTCCGGCGGAATGACGATGCGGCTGCGCAGCCGCGCTCCGAAACGCAGCGATTGCAGCCGCAGATACTGCCGGACGAATTGCACTTCGTCGCCGAGCGAAACCGTCGCAGACTCACCATGCCGGATGGAGTACACCAGCAGATCCTGCAGACCGCGCAACATTTCCCGCGCCGCGGCGGCGTCCTGTTCCGCGAGCGCGGAGATCCCCGTCAGCGTGTTGAGCCGAAAATGAGGCTCCAGCTGCTCCGCGAGGATGCGCAACTCGGCGCGGACCAGAATGCCTTCGCTCTCCGCCCGGTGTCGCGCCGCCTGAAGCTGCCGTTGCCACCACCGCATCGCGATCACGATGCCGGACAGGACCACGGTGAATAAGCCGACGCCTCCCGCTCCGGCCTGCAATCGTCCAACGAATGAGGCCGCATCGATCCTCAGCGGCCGTTGCAGCAGGACGTCGGTGCATGCGTAACAGAACAGCCGCAGCGCCCACGTTCCGGCGATCGTCCCGGCGAACGCCGAGCGGCGGACGAACGGCCGGCGAAGGGAGAGGGCGCCGATGCAGCCGCGAAAGAGGAGCCAGCTGGCGCCCGTCCAGATCGCCGATTGCAGCAGCGCCGTCAGCGACAGCCGGAGATACGCCACCGGCTCTCCCGCCGAACGAAGAGCGGCGGTGTCATAGGCGACGCGGAAGACGGCGTACAGCAGCCAGAACGCCGCCAGCGTCCGGCCGAGGTGGCGGATCGACGTCCGGCGGATCCCCTGGTCGTCGTGCACATAAGTCAAGACGTAAGGCCAGCAGAAAGGTTTGTTCGCGCTCCAATGACGGAGGTGTGAACTTCACAACCCTTCGATCAATCGTCGCAGGCGGTCGCGATAGGGCGCGCCGAGGCGCAGGCGGGTCCCGTCGCGAAGAAGCACGACCAGCTCGCGCGCAAAGGTCGGCTGCAGCTCCACGATGCGGTCGACATTGACGATGGTGGAGCGATGGATGCGGGCAAAGCGCGCGGGATCGAGACGCGGCTCGATGGCCGCCATGGTCGTTCGATAGAGATACTCCGCCGCGCCGACGTGCAGACTGACGTAGTTGCCGGCCGTTTCCAGCCAATCGACCTCATCGATCTTCACCAGATGAATGCGCGCATTTTTCTTCACCGCCACGCGCGACAAAAACGCCGTCGCGCTCACCCCCTCGGTGTCCGCCGTCCACGCCAGCTGCTGGCGCAGACGGGCCAGCGTTCTGGCCAGGCGGTCCGCGTGGTACGGCTTCAGCACGTAGTCGAGCGCTTCCTCTTCGAAGGCGCGCACGGCGTAGTGATCGAAGCCGGTGACGAACACCACGTGCGGCTGCGATCCTGCAGCGTGCAGTTGCTCGAGCACGTCGAGGCCGGAAAGCCGTGGCATCTCCACATCGAGAAAGATGAGATCGGCGCCGATCGTTGCGGCATCGCGCAGAAAGGCCGTGCCGCTCGGATACTCGGCGACCACGTCGATATCCGGTTCGTGGGCCAGAAGGGAGCGCAGACTCTCCAGCGCCAGCGGCTCATCATCGACGAGCACCGTCCGGATCGATCGCGACATCTGCAACAACCGTCCTCCGCTCACGGCGATGTATACGGAGTTCCGGCGAATTAGATTCGCGTGTGACGAACTCCGCGTCGAAGCCGTATTTCAGGAAACGCACGCACGATCGGAATCGCACTGCCCGGGGCGGCGCATGCGTCGCGGGGGAGGGAAATCGTTTCGGGCGTCACTCTCAGTGAGAGGCTTGGTTTCGGGGATCGCGAGTGTCGAAGGGCCACATGCGGAGCATCATCATCGTCGGAGCGCCGGAACTGGTGCGGGAACTGGTTCGCGGGAGGCGTGAGACCGTCGTGGCGTTCTCGTCGCTGATCGAGCTGGATCGGTGGAGAGAGTCGCAGCTGGCGGATGAGACGTTCGGGCCCGATCTCATCGCCGCGCTCGACGACATCGGCTGTCCGCTGGCGGCGATACCGCGAAAGCTGCGGTGTCAGCTCGAGGCGCTTGCGAGCCAGACCGAGGTGCCGCCGATGAGCGTGCTCGCGCGGGAGTGGCCGTCGCGGCGGTCCTTCTATCGGGTATGGGGCGAATGCATCGCCGAGACTCCGTCGGCGCTGCTGCGCCGGCTGCGTGCCCGCCATGCGCGGCGGCTGATGGAGATGGGGCATTCGAAGAAAGAGGCCGCCTATCGGGCAGGCTTCAGTTCCGTCGATCAGATGCGGCGCAATTTACGGAAATAGTTCCATATACCATTCGCGCTTTCTGGCACGCGATGCAGCATTATTGGCACAAAACGACTTTTTCCTCGCTTCCGGAAGGGTAGAGTGCGTGGCCTTACGTTCGTCCGGATTGGTCCATCCGGGAGAGAGAGACACGTGAAGAAAACTGCGCTGTTGTTGCTCGCCGTGGCATTGCCTTCTTTGGCGGCGCCCGCCCTTTTTCCGAAGCCGCTGCACCTGGTGAAACGGATCAACGATCCGTTCGCGCGGTCGGCAAAGAACGTCGAGCAGTACTGCTACGGCAATCGCATCGTCACCGTAGTCGGCGATCGGGTCACCGTTCTCGACTACGACGCGCAGACGCTCACCGAGATCGATCACGCGAAAGGCACGTACTCGATCACGCGCTTCGACGAGCTTGCGAATGCGCAGCCGAAGGGGGCGGCGCAAAAGGCGGCAGGCTCGCCGAAAGTCACCGCCTCCGGCCTCAAGAGCAGCGCAGGAGGACGTTCGGTTGACTCCTTCGACGTCGATCTGCCGCGCACGAAAGTCAGCGTCGGCGTCGATCGTTCCGTATCGCTGTCGCGCGCCGCGGTGGAGGCATTGATCGGATCGTCCTATCCCAACGCGCATCGCCCGGAGCACGACGCGATCATCGGTGTCGCCGCGCCCGTCGTGAAGAACCGGCAGATCAGCGCGATGAGCGCCACGAAGAGCGCGGACGATTCTGCCGGCTACGGATTGCCATCGGAACAGGCCATCACCGTCGAAGCCGAGGGCGGCCCGGTAACGTTGCGAACGTCGGTGCTGCGCTTCGATGCGGAGCTGCCGCCGCAGAGCGCGATGCTCATCGAGCCGGGCGCCAAGCGCGTAGAGTCGCCGATCGTGCGGTTCGCGCGCGAGATGAAGGAAGCCGACACCATTCCTGTCGCGCCGAGGCCGTAATTGACCTCGCGCCGCTCGCTCGCCGTTCTCCTTCTCATCGCTGCCGCGGCGGCTCCTCGAAGCCACGCGCAGCAGATCGACTCGGCGAATCTGCTCATCACCGGCGTCGCGCTCGAAGTTCCGGCCAGCGTCGACACCGGCGCCGACATTCCGGCCGTGATTCAGACGACCTTCGGCAGGAAGATGAATGACGATGTGCCGGAGACCGGCATGACCGCGGCCGGCGATCTGACCGGTCCCGGGCTCACCGCGCCGGTGTTGCTGACGACGCGGCCGGGCGGGAAGTTCACGCTGCCTCCGTTGCACGAGCAGGGTGACTACACGGTTCTGAACATTCGCCTCGTCGACAGCAAGGGCGTGTTCGTGCAGTACGCCACGCCGACGTCGACGGTCGTGCATGTCGTCGGCGTTCTCGGTACCACCGTCACGATTCATCAGCTCACGCCGGACGATCTTCGCGCGCGCGGCATCACCATCGACTCGCGCAACTACGACGTCTACGGCCGCCGCACGGACGTCAAACATACCGACGGTTCCTCCGAGCACGTCGACTACGACGGCTTCGGCCACGTCACTTCCTCGGCGCGCAAGTCGAGCGACGGTACAACGGTCTTCTCGCGCACCACGCCATACC
>JBAVBF010000381.1:0-6973 GCA_049586115.1 Thermoanaerobaculia bacterium
GGTCTGCGGTCATGCGGCTACCGCTCATCTCGACGTACTGCGTCATCGTCTCGGAGTAGGTCGCGTTCATGCTGACGTCGTTGTCGGGACGAACCCACAGCAGCACGTAGTTGTGATCGCGCAGCGCTTTTTGATTGATGACGTTCGCGTGCGGATCGAGCTCCGCCGCTGCTTCGACGACGTCGATGGGTTCCTCGGAGAGCACGACTTCGATCGCGGTCTTGCGCGCATCGCGCTGATCGTGCGTTTCGTATGCAGCCGCGTATTTCGGTTTGATCGGAGGGCGCTTGCCGGCAGTGAATTGTCCGGACGCATCGCCGGCCAAGGCGATGACAGGGTAGAGAAGGAGGACGAGCGCGCCGATGCGTTTGAGCAGCATGCGTGGAACCGTAAGTCCGCATCACGCGCCGGTCAAGTCATACTCCGCACATGAGCATCTTCCTCGGCCTGCTCTTCGGATCGATCGGCACGGTCTACATGATCTGGGGCAAGCGCCAGTCGAGCGTGATGCACATCGTGGTCGGCGCGATCCTGCTCGTCTATCCGTACCTTTTCACGAACGCGATTCTCATCTTCATCACCGGCGCGATCCTCACCGCGATTCCGTATGCGCGCCATCGGGGATTGATCTGATGTCGGACTATCTTCCACTGACCTGTCCGTATTGCGGCGAGCCCGTTGAGCTCGCGGTCGAAGACACCGGCTGGAGCCGCCAGTCGTTCGTGCAGGATTGCCCGGTCTGTTGTCAGCCGTGGCAGGTCGAGCTCACGCGCGATGCGTACGGCGATTGGAGCGCGACGTTAAGGACCGACAGCGAGTAGTCAATCCGGATTCGTGGCCCACACCGACAGTTCCGTGATGAAGCCGCGGTCGTCCATCTCCAGCATGGACAGCGCGGCGTGCGCGATTTCGATGGCGCGCAGTTTTCGTTCGCTCTGCGGACGTCCGCCGCGAAAAAACTCGGTCTGCACTTCGCTCGGATTGATCTGCATGACGCGGATGTCGTGCTTGCGAAGCTCGGCGCGCCAGCACTCGGTCATGCCAGATAGCGCGAATTTGCTGGCGACATACGCGGTGCCATTGGCGAAGCCGCGCACGCCGGCGGACGAGGAGATGTTGATGATGTTGCCACGCTTGTTGCTGATGAAATGCCGCGCCGACTCGCGCGCCACGACCATCGCGCCGAAGACGTTCGTGGCCATGACACGCTGCATCTCGGCGAGATCGAGATCGACGAGCGGCCCGAACGAACCGAAGCCGGCATTGTTGATGAGGACGTTGTAGCCGGGGAGAAGCTCGATGGTCTTCCGCACCAGCGCGATCGCGTCCTCTTCGATGCTGACGTCGGCGCGGATTCCATGCGCGCCGATCGACTTGGCTGCCGCAATCGCTTTCGCTTCGTCGCGTCCGCAGAGGATGACCTCGCCTCCGCGTTCCTTCAGTTGTTTTGCGATTTCAAATCCGATTCCGGAACTGCCGCCGGTGACGAGCGCGCGAACGTCGGAGAGTTTCATGCGCGGATTCTATGTCTCACCGGCAGCCGCGCGCGGCTTCGATCGGAGCGTAGGCGGTCGGGAAAAGTGCGTGCGCGGCGCGGGCATGTTCGCATCGGGCGCGGCCACCGATGCGTGCGAGGCGCATTTGCAGGCGATAGCCGCCGGGATCGATCTGCGCGGCACGGACGAGTGAGGCGCGATCGCTGTGCGTGGCGAAAATGTCCATGGCGATGATCTGGCCGGTGGTGCGAACAACGGCCACGATCGAGATCACGACAACGCCGATGAAAACGAATCGCCATTCCGGCCGCGATGGAGTTTCGCGCGGAACTGACAGTGCGCCCATCGCGGTCCAGACGAGAAACGCGGGGATGGCCAGGAGCAGCACGGCGTCGAACATTCCGGCGACGACGGCTCCGGCGATGATGCCGAGGAGGGCTGTTGCGGCCAGCGCATCCTGAACGTCAATGGCGCGCCGGAGATCACGAAATGCAGCCGTCGTCAGGCCGAGGAACGCGAGTGCGAGGAGAACGAACGCCGCGATGCCGCGCTCGGAAATGGCGGCGATCCAGTCGCTGCTCGGCCACGGATTCGCGGTCATCCCTCGATCGTTCGGATCGCGCGACGGATCGTTGCGCGCGGCACGCAACGGGTACTCGACCGGCCAGTTTCCCGGCCCGGCACCGAGGAGCGGATGATGAAGCGTCATCAGCAGCGAGTAGCCGTACTGCACGAGGCGCCCGCGTCCGCTCCCTTCCGAATAGCCGGCGATGTTGCGGACCGAATCGAGATACGGATTGCGACCGTGCCAGCGCAGCGCGTTCGGAAGCGCCAGCGATAACGCCACGCAGACAGTGGAGAGCGCAACGATTCCTGCGAGCCGTTTCCAGATTGTGCGATCGCTGCGCAACGGCGCGGAGATGAGCATGGCTACGATCAGCACCAGCATCACGGCGGCGAACGCGAGCCATGCCGCGCGGGAGCGTGTGAGCACGAGCGCGGCCACGACCAGCGCGGACGCAATCGCCCATCGCAGGTAGACGCTGCGCCGCTGCGCTCGAAACGCGCAAAGCAGCAGCAGCGGAAATCCGAACGCGGCGACGTGCGCGACGAAGTTGCGGTTGCCGAGCGTCCCGCCCGGCGCGCGATTCACGGAGAAGAAATCGATGTCGAGTCCGTACGTCTGCAGCAGCGACGTCGCCGCGGTGACGACGACCGCCAGCGCGAGAGCGGCGAGGAGTGGTCGCGCCAGGCCGGCCTCGCGAATCGTGCGCGCGATCCAGAAAAGCAGAATGCTCGAGGCGGTGACTGCCAGCGCGCGAAAGGCCAGCCAGCGATTCGTGGCGAACAGCGCCGAGAGCGCGCTCAGGCCGAGGTACCCGGCCAGCAAGAGGTCGACGCGTGTGAGGCTCATGCGCCACAACGCGCGCATCGCGAGCAGCCCGGCCAGCGCCGCGGCGAGATGCAGCACCAACTCCTTCGGAACGAAAAAGCGATCGAGCTCGAACGCGTGAAACGTCGTCACCGCGAGGACGACTGCGATCGCGCCGATCTGGAGAATGCGCAGCGCGAGACGGTTCGGCATCGCGCGCATGAAATCACAGGAACCTATTCAGCGGCATTCGCGTCCCACCACAAACCGATTGCTGGAGGTACGAATGATCCGGAAGCTTCTGCCCACGTTCTTCATCCTCGCGCTCACTGCCAACGCGAACGCCGGCGATCTCGTCCGCATCGTCCGCTACAAACTTTCCGCGGGCGATCTCGCCAGCGGGATGGCCGCGGCCGAAGATTACAAACGCGCCACGGGCGTCGATGCCGAATATCTCGACGCCGTCGGCTGGCTCGCGCGCGGCGCGGAGATGCAGCGGCGTCCGGAACTGGCGAAGGAATTCGTGGCCGAACTGCGGCGCGAGATTCCGGCCGAAAAAGCGGAGCTGGTCGTCCCGCTCGGAGCTGCGATCGAAGTCGAGGCGCGGCTGATCGCGGCGCAGACCGGGCGCGGTGCGGCGATCCGATTCCTCGAAGGCGAGCTGGCGCACGCGAACGCGGTCGCCCTTCGCTTGCGCATCAACAAGAACATCAACCTGCTCTCGCTGGAAGGGAAGCCGGCTCCGGCGCTCGATACCGCGAACGTCATCGGCGCTCCCGCTTCATCGCTCGCAGCGCTGCGGGGCAAACCGGTGCTGCTGTTTTTCTTCGCGCAGGGCTGCGGCGACTGCAAAGCGCAGGCGCCGTCCCTCACGCGCGTGTGGCAGAAATACAAGTCGAGCGGACTGGCTCTGATCACGGCAACGCGGCTCTACGGTTCGCTCGACGACAAACCGGCCACGCCCGCCGACGAGACGGCGAAGATCGAAGCCGTCTGGAAGGATTTGTACGCGGGCCTCGAAGGCGTCCCGGCGATCATCGACACGGAGACGATGGTTCGCTACGGCGTCTCCGCCACGCCAACCTTCGTTCTCCTCGACCGCAAAGGAATCGTGCGGCTGTACGCGCCGACGCGGCTCTCCGAGGCCGAGCTGTCGCGCCGCATCGACGAAGTGCTCGCCGAAGCGCCGTAGTCATTCACGATCGCGTAATTAATCGCCCCGTCTTGGACGCCGATCTCTTTGGGGAGTCGCTGATCGGTAAACGTCGTCCCCTCGAAAGTCGTCCAAGGCTCATGAAACTTGCGACGAAACTCCTTGCCGGACTGATCGCGTTCGTGCTGATCACCGGTGCAACGTCCGACAACAAACTCACCGATCGCCAGCGTGCGCTGCATGCGTTGAACCGGCTTGCGTTCGGTCCGCGGCCCGGTGACGTCGACGCTGTGATGAAGGACGGCGTCAATACCTGGATCGAGCAGCAACTGCATCCCGAGGCCATTCCGGATCGCGCGGTCGAAGCGCGCATTGCCAGCCTGCCGACGATGACGATGTCGAATGCGCAGATCGTCAGGACGTATTACGAGCCGGTGCTGGCTGCGCGCAAACAGGCGAATGCCGAGGCGAAGGATGGCGAGGTCGACAAGAAGGAGGCGCGGCGCGAGTTGATGCGCGACGTTCCCTTCGACAAACGTCCGCAGAACGTCCTGAACGATCTGCTTACGGAGCGCATCGTGCGCGCGGCGGAGTCCGACCGGCAGCTCAACGAGGTCATGGTCGACTTCTGGATGAATCACTTCAACGTGTTTGCCGGCAAGGGCATCGACCGCTTTCTGCTCACCAGCTACGAACGCGACGTCATCCGCCCGCACATCTGGGGACGTTTCGAAGACCTGCTCATGGCGACGGCAAAATCGCCGGCCATGCTTTTCTATCTCGACAACGCGCGCTCCGTCGCGGCTCCGGAGAATCGTCCGATGCTTGCGCGGCGATATGAACGCCGCGCGATGGAGATGAATCCGCAGGCGAAAAATCGCCAGGGTGGTCTCAACGAAAATTATGCCCGCGAGATCATGGAGCTGCACACCCTCGGCGTCGACGGCGGCTACACGCAGAAGGATGTGACCGAGCTGGCGCGCGTGCTGACCGGCTGGACGATTACCGGCCAGCGCGATGGTGGCCAAGGCGCGGCGTTCATCTTCCGCCCGATGCTTCACGACGCCGGCTCCAAGACCGTCCTCGGCATCCGCTTTCCGGCCGGCGGCGGGATCGCGGAAGGCGAGAGGATGATTCATGTCCTCGCGCACCATCCCGCTACCGCGCATCACATCGCACGCAAACTTTGCCAGCGCCTCGTCGCCGACGATCCGCCGGCGGCGCTCGTCGATCGCGTAGCCGCGAAGTTCCTCGCCACCGATGGCGATCTTCGCGAAACGGTGCGCGCGGTCGTCAGCAGTCCCGAGTTCTGGGATCCGAAGTCGTATCGCGCGAAGGTGAAGTCGCCGTTCGAATATGCGATCTCCGCGGTCCGCGCCGTGAACGCGCAGATCACCGACGCGGCGCCGATCGCGCGGTCGCTGCAGCAGATCGGCGAGCCGCTCTACGGCGCGCAACCGCCGACCGGCTATAGCGACAACGCGGACGTCTGGATCAATACCGGCGCGCTCATGAATCGTTTGAACTTCGCGCTCGCGCTGGCATCGAACAAATTGCCGGGCGTGCACGGTGACGTCGTCGCGCTGATCCCGGCGAAGGAAGCTGCCGACGCGTCGCACTCGGTCGAGGCGCTCGCGCTGGCGCTGACCGGCGGCAATCTCACCGAGGAGACGCGCAGCACCATCAAATCGCGGATCGTCGAACGAAAGGCGCCAAACGAAGATCCGTGGGACAACACGCAACTGCCGACCGTGGCGGGGCTGATTCTCGGCTCGCCGGAGTTCCAGAGGCAGTGAGGACATGACACCACTGTCATCCTGAGCCGCCGCAGGACGGTCGAAGGACCTCCTCAGTGCTGGCATCGTGACTTCCCGCCGCCCGCGGTTAGCAGCGGGAGGTCCTTCGACCGTCCTGTGGCGGCTCAGGATGGTGCTACCAAGGAGACCCAATGATCGATCGACGCTTCTTCCTCAAATCCTCCGGTCTCGCCCTCGTCGGCGGGACCTCGCTTCCCAATGTCTTCGTCCGCATGGCGAACGCCGCGACGACGAAGGGCAACAAGACCCTCGTGGCGATTTTTCAGCGCGGCGCCGTCGATGGTCTGAACATGATCGTGCCGTACGGCGAGCAGGCCTATTACGCGGCGCGGCCGACCATCGCGGTCCCGCGTCCCGGCGCCGAGGGGGGCGCGATCGATCTCGACGGGTTTTTTGGATTGCATCCGTCGCTCGCCTCGCTGTCGCCGTACTTCAAGGATCACAGCCTGGCGATGGTTCACGCGGTCGGCTCGCCGGACACGACGCGGTCGCACTTCGATGCGCAGGACTTCATGGAGTCGGGGACGCCCGGCGTGAAATCGACCGAGGATGGATTCCTGTCGCGCGCGATCGGCACGAAGAAAGAGTCCGCGGTCTCGCCGCTGCGCGCGGTCGCGCTCTCGCCCGCGATGCCGCGCATTCTCTCCGGCGGCGCGGGTGCGGTGGCGATGACGAACATCAGTCAATTCGGGATCCGCGGCGCCGCGAACGTCAGCGGCGGATTCGAATCGATGTACGCCGAGGCCGTCGCGGGTACGTTGGGCGGAACAGCGAAGGAATCGTTCGAAGCGGCGCGCATCCTCAAGAGCGCCGATCCGCAGAAACTGCAGCCGGAAAACGGCGCGGTCTATCCGAATGGACCGCTCGGTAATTCACTGCGGCAGATCGCGCAGCTGATCAAGTCGAACGTCGGACTCGAAGTCGCATTCGCCGACGTCAGCGGCTGGGATACGCACGCCGGCGAAGGCGGCGCGCAGGGACAGCTTGCCAACAATCTCCGCAATTTCTCCGACGCCATCGCCGCCTTCGCCCGCGACCTCGGGTCGCGCATGGGCGACGTGGTGCTCGTGACGATGTCCGAGTTCGGACGCTCGGTCCGCGAGAACGGCAACCGCGGAACCGACCACGGCCACGC
>JBAVBF010000382.1:0-6488 GCA_049586115.1 Thermoanaerobaculia bacterium
ATCGAGAAGATCAAGGCGCGTCCGAACCCAAACCTGCAACTTCTCGGCGTCGTCATCACTATGCACGACAAGCGCACCACGCTCGCGCGCGACATTCACGCGCAGATCGGCCAGGTGTTCGGCGAGCGTTTGTTCAACACTGTCATCACGAAATCGATCCGGCTCGAAGAGAGTCCGGCATACAAGGAATCGATCTTCACCTTCGCCCCGAAATCGAGCGGCGCGATGGAGTACTACTCGCTGAGCGAGGAAATCCTGTCCCGAGTCTGAGAAAGCCCCTGCTGAGGAACCCGATGAGCATGAAACGCGGATTACCGGAGCGAGCCACGATGCGCCACGACGCGCATTTCGTGGAAGAGCTGACGCGCCGTTCCGGACGGCATATCGGATCGATGATCCCGCTCGAATTCGTCGAGCCGAACTCCGAACAGCCGCGCACGACGCTCGGCAATATTGAAGAGCTGGCGGCGTCGATCCGCGAAAAGGGCGTGCTCGAACCGATCCTGGTGCGCGCCGTCGGGCCGAACCGCTACCAGATCATCTCCGGCGAACGCCGCTTCCGCGCCGCGTCCCTGGCGGGACTCGACGAGATTCCTGCCATCGAGCTCGACGTCGACGACAAAGAACAGCTCGAGATCGCGCTGATCGAAAACATCCAGCGCAAAGACCTGACGGCGTTCGAAGAGGCGGAAGGCTTCTACGTGCTGCAGCAGAAGTTCGGCTACACGCACGAGAAGATCTCGCACGTGATCGGCAAGTCGCGCACGACTATTACGGAAACGCTTTCGATCAACGACATCCCGCAACGCATTCGGGCGATGTGCCGTGAGGCCGGCATCGCGAACAAATCGATCCTGGTGCAGATCGCGCGCGCCGGCGACGAGGAAGCGATGGAGAACGTCGTCCGCCGCTACGCCGCGGGCGAGATGACGCGCGACGAAGTGCGCAAACAGACGGCGAAGCCGGAGCCGAAGAAAGCCGGCCGTCCGAAGAACTTCACCTGGCAGGTGAAGGACAAAGCGCTCCCGTTCAGCGTCAATCTCAGCTTCCGCAAAGCGAACGTGGAGAAGAGCGAGATCGTCTCCGCGTTGCAGGAGCTTCTGCGGCGTTTGGAAAAGGAGTGACGGTTCACGCGGGGCACACGGAGGAGCGGAGCCTCCGCCTCTTCGCGAACCCCGCGTGAACCGTCTCTCCGTTGACTTCGAACAAAAACAAACCTATCCTCCCGCCCCATGTCACGCCACACCATGCGCCGAATGGTGATGCGCCGCCCGGGCGCGGACGCGTAGACTGACTGCCTCCTCGACCCGGGTCCCTCCTGAAGTTTTTCTCCCCGACATGTCAGCAGCATGAGCGTCCGCCGCACTCGCGGCAGGAGGGGAAACATGTACCGCTTCGACACACTCGCAATTCACGCCGGGCAGCCGAACGACGCCGCCACCGGCGCAGTTACCATTCCGATCTATCAGACTTCGACCTTCGAACAGTTCGAGCCGGGAGTGCATCGCGGTTTCGGCTACGCGCGCACCGAGCATCCGACGCGGCGCGCGCTCGAAGAGTGCCTGGCCTCGCTCGAGGGTGCGCGATACGGGCTCGCGTTTGCCAGCGGCATGGCCGCGATTCACAACGTGCTGTCGTTGCTGCGACACGGCGATCACGTCGTCTCGACGCAGGATCTCTACGGCGGCGCGTGGCGCATCTTCACGAAGTACTTCGCGAAATTCGGCATCGATTTCACATTCATCGACAGCAGCGACCTGACCGCCGTCGAGCATGCGATCCGTCCGGAGACGAAGCTGCTCTGGCTGGAGACGCCGTCGAATCCGCTGCTCAAAATCACCGACATCGCGGCGTGCAGCGCCATCGCACGGCGGGCCGGAATCCGCACCGTCGTCGACAACACCTTCGCCACGCCGGTGCTCCAACAGCCGATCGCGCTCGGCGCGGATATCGTCGTGCATTCGACGACGAAGTACATCAACGGACACTGCGACGCGCTCGGCGGCGCGGTGATCACGGATGATGAATCGCTCTTCGCCGAGTTGAAGTTTTTTCAGAACGCGATCGGCGCCGTGCCGGGGCCGCAGGATTGCTTCCTCATTCTTCGCGGACTCAAAACGCTGCCGCTGCGCATGGCCAGACATTGCCAGAGTGCGAGGGGAGTGGTCGAGTATCTCCGCCGTCACGAACAGATCGCGCGCATTCACTACCCCGACTTCGGCGCCATCGTGTCGTTCGAGATCGACGCCTCGGTCGATGACACGATCGACTTCACGAAACGCTTGAGGTTATGGACGCTCGCCGAGAGTCTCGGCGGTGTGAAGAGTCTCTTCTGTCATCCGCCGACCATGACGCATGCCTCGGTCGAACCCGAGGTTCGGAGGAAGGTCGGGATTGCAGACGGATTGATCCGGCTTTCGGTGGGACTGGAAGACATTCGCGATCTCATCGACGATCTCGACCAGGCGCTCGAAGCGATCGCGCCGCGGAGGGCCGCATGCGCAGGATAAACGTCGGCCTACTCGGGTGCGGCAACGTCGGCCGAGGCTTCGTCGATCTGCTCGCGCGCGAACGCGAACGGATACGAGGGCGCGACGGCGTCGACATCGCCGTGCGGCAGATTCTGGTTCGGGACGCGGACAAACCGCGTCCCGGCATCAATCCAGCGCTCTTCAGCACGTCGGCCATCGACATCCTTGACGACGGCTGCGACATCATCGTGGAGCTGATCGGAGGCGTTCACTCGGCCGGCGCATTTGTAAGAAGAGCGCTGGCGAATGGGAAACACGTCGTCACCGCGAACAAAGCGCTGCTGGCGGACTCCGGACGCGAGCTGTTCGCGACTGCCGAGCGCAAGCGCGTTCGCATCGGATTCGAGGCCAGCGTCTGCGGTGGGATTCCGATCGTCCGCGCACTGCGGCACGGGCTTGCCGGCGACCGCATCGAATCGATCAGCGGAATCCTCAACGGCACGTGCAACTACATCCTGACGCGCATGGAGCAGGACGATCTCGAATTCGACGCCGCGCTGCGCCTGGCGCAGGCGCGCGGATTCGCCGAGGCCGATCCGGCGCTCGACGTCGGCGGTGAGGATGCGGCGCAGAAGTTGAGAATCCTCGGCGAACTGGCATTCGGCCCGCGACACTTGAGCGTGCGCGTGCACGGAATCGGCGACGTCACGCATGCCGAGATCGAGCAGGCGCGTACGCGGCGTTGTGTCGTGCGGCATGTGGCGACCGCACGGCGCGCCGCCGGAGGAATCGAGATGCGTGTCGAGCGCCGCGAGCTGCCGGAGTTTCATCCGCTGGCAGCCGTCCGCGACGAGAACAACGCCTGTAGTCATTCGCGGGCGAGCCGTCGGCGAGCTGATGTTTCAAGGCAAAGGCGCCGGCTCGCTGCCAACGGCGGCGGCAGTGTTGTCGGACGTGATCGAAATCGCCGGCCTGTCGTCGTACTAGGATGAACGCATGAAAAAATCAGCCGCGAGTGAAGACCAGCCGGCATCGGAGCTCATCTCGCAGCGAATCGCCGAACTCGGAGACTGGCGCGGCGAAACGCTCAGCAGAATGCGCAAGCTGATCAAGCAGGCAGACCCGGACGTCGTCGAGGAGTGGAAGTGGATGGGAACTCCGGTTTGGTCGCACGCCGGCATTGTCTGCACTGGCGAGTCCTACAAAAAGGTGGTGAAGCTTACCTTCGCGAAGGGCGCGTCGCTGAAGGATCCGGCCCATCTCTTCAACTCGAGTCTGGACGGAAAGGTACGACGCGCGATCGACATCCACGAAGGAGAAGACGTCGACGCCAGCGCATTCAAGGGGCTCGTTCGGCAGGCGGTTGCACTCAACGGGGCTGGCAAGTCGAAACCTTCGAAGAAACCGAAATCCTAGGTGGAACCATAAGCGTCATTTAACATAATCTATCTTAACGGACCCTGTGGAAACCATCCGCGGGTCCGGCGAATCTCCTCTTCAGTCAGACGGTTACAATCGCGACGCCGATGAAGATCCTCACGCGCTACATCTTCAAGGAGATGCTCGGGCCCACCGCCCTTGGCTTCGCCTTCTACACCTTCATCATCCTGATGAAGAACCTCTTCGACTTTGCCGGCATGATCATCAAGCGCTCGCTGCCGGCGGCCACCGTCGGCCGGCTCCTGTTCCTTTCGCTTCCGCACATCGTCGTTCTGACCGTGCCGATGTCGCTGCTGTTCGGAATCCTCATCGCCATCGGCCGGCTTTCATCCGACTCCGAGATCATCGCCATGCGCGCCCTCGGCATTTCCACGCGCACGATCTACCGGCCGGTCTTCCTCTTCAGCTTCCTGGTGTTCCTGATCAATCTCTACCTGATGAACTTCGTCCTGCCGAAGGGCAACGCCGAATTCGCGACGCTGCGGTCCGAGATCTTCACCTCGCAGATTGAAAAGGAGCTCAAGCCGCGCGTCTTCTACGACGAGTACGAAAACCTCACGATCTTCGTGAACGATGTCGATCCGAAGACGCTGCAGTGGAAAGGCGTGTTCGTGGCCGACAGCCGCACCGCCGACGAAACGCGCACCGGCACGAGCAGCGGACCGGTCACCATAGCCCAGCAGATTCAGGGTACGAAAGCCGATGCCGCGCAGCCGGCGCAAATCCTGCCGCAGCGGTCGAGCAACAAGATCATCGTGGCCGAAAGCGGCAACCTGTCCATTCTCAAGCCGCATAACCAGGTCTGGCTGAATCTCAAGACGGCCGAGACGCACCTCTGGGACCCGAAAAAGCCGGACCGTTACGACCTGAACAGCAACGCCACGCAACGGATGCGGCTGCCGGACAAGTACGGCGACAACAACGGCGGCTACCAGCGATCGTTGCGCGAGATGAGCTTTCGCGAGCTGATGGAACAGGCCCGCTGGTCACAGTACTCACACGACATCGACGCACGCGAAACGTATTGGGCGGCGAAGGTGGAGATGAACAAGATGTTCGCGATCCCGTTCGCGTGCATCGTCTTCGGCATCCTCGGCCTGCCCCTCGGCATCACCAATCGACGCGGCGGCAAAAGCTCAGGATTCTCGTTAAGTATCGCGATCATCCTTATCTATTACGTGATGATCAACAACGGCGAGCACCTGGCCGACACGGGCAAGATCGGTGCTGCCGTGGCGATGTGGACGCCGAACGTGGTCCTGCTTGCGCTGGGCATCTACCTGCTGATCCGCGCGAACCGCGACACCGGCGCGCAGCGCTCCGAGAGCGGCATCGTGAAACGCATCGTGCAGGCATTCAAGGCGCGCAAGCGTGCCGGCGCGGCGGGTCCCGAAGAAGGATCGTCGATTCTCAGCCGATTCGACATCACGTTTCCGAACACGCTGGACCGTTACATCATCCGCGAGTTCCTCAAGATCCTGACGCTGGTGCTGGTGTCGACGGCGGCGCTCTTCATCATCGTCGACTACACCGACATCAGCGGCGATATCAGGACGAATCACATCCCGCTGCACATCGTCGGCGCGTACTACCGATTCACAATCTTCCAGATCCTCAACTACACGCTGCCGATTTCGGTGCTGGTCTCGACGCTCGTCACGTTCGGCATCTTCTCGAAAAACAACGAGGTCACCGCGTTCAAGTCGGGCGGAATGTCGCTCTACCGCGCAGCCCTGCCGATCGTCGGCATCGCGCTGGCCATCAGCTTCCTCGCGTACCTGCAGCTCGACTACATCCTGCCGTACTCGAATCAGCGGGTCGAAGAGTTGCGGAACAGGATCAAAGCCAAACGAACGGCGACGCGGGTCGTGCCGACGCCGCACCAGCAGAAGCTGTGGTTTCGCGGCAAGGGACGCTACATCATCAACTTCCTGGCCTACGATCGCGAAGAGAAGGAGCTGTCGCAGGTGCAGGTGTTCGAGTTCGATCCGGTCAAGTTCCGGCTGACTCGCCGGGTTTACGCCGAGCATGCGCGCTGGGACGGCGTCGGCTGGGTCTTCTCGAACGGCTGGATGCGTTCATTCGCCGACGACGGCAGCTCGACGTTCGCGCCGATCACCCGCCCGCTGCGGCTGTACTACAGCGAGCGCCCTGAGGATTTCGCAACCGAGGCGCGGGCACCGGACCAGATGACCTTCGCGCAGTTGCGGCGATACATCGAAACGATCCGCAAGTCCGGGTACGCGGCCGAAGAGCTGTCGGTGAAGCTCTACACCAAGACGTCCTGGCCATTCATCAGCACCGTGATGGCGCTGATCGCGCTCCCCTTCGCCTTTCGCATCGGCAAACGCGGCGCCCTCTACGGCGTCGGCATCGGGCTGGTCCTCGGCATCCTCTACTGGATGATCTTCGCGGTCTTCACGAAGTTCGGCGAAGTCGGCAACCTGCCGGCGATGCTATCCGCCTGGAGCGCAAACATCCTGTTCGCAATCGTGGCGGTGTATTTGTTTCTGAACGTGGAGACGTAACTGTCATCCTGAGCCGCCGGAGCTGTGTAGCGCGAAGCGCGGAGCAGCG
>JBAVBF010000383.1:0-2826 GCA_049586115.1 Thermoanaerobaculia bacterium
CTGCACGCGCGCGCTGCCGGGCGCGGGCGGCGTATTCGGGAGCGCTTCGTTTGCGCGCGGCGCAGGCGCGACGGCTTCTTTGCTGGCCATCATCGAGTGCGTATCGAGGTTCGATCCGTTTCGCGAAACCAGGTGCAACGCGAGATACAGCGACGACACGAGCAGGATGATCGATGCAGCGATGCGCAGGTTAAACATCGTCGATTTCCGGAACTGCGTACGCTCCTTCTCGGTCTGCAATGCGAAGTGCTGCGGGATCTCGCGTTTGATGCGGTCCGCCAGACCGGCCGGCGGTTTGGCCACCGGAGCCATGGTCAGCTTCCGCTGTAGCTCTGCTTTGCGGGTGCGGGTCATTGTCTTTCTTCCTCAACGTTCCCGCCGAGGGCTTGTTCCAGCAGGGAAAACGCCTTGTGCAGCCGCTTGCGGATGGCCACGGTTGTGATCTCTTCGATGGCGGCGATCTCCTTGACTGCCAGTCCGCCCCAGAAATGCGCGGTGACAGTAAAACGAAGATCCTCAGGCAGCCGCAGCACTGCCTCCCTCAATTGTTCGGCTTCCTCGGCATTGCCAAGCAACTCATCGACGCCCGGCGATTTGTCCGGAGCCTCCGGCATGTTTTCATCGTCGAGCGATTTCATCAGCCGCGGACGGCGGATGTGATTCAGAAACGTCGTGTATCCGATGCGGTAGAGCCACGTGAAAAACTGCGACTGACCGTTGAATCCGGGCAGCGCTTCCCACGCTTTGCGATACGTGTCTTGCGTGAGGTCGGAAGCCAGTTCGCGATCGCCACAGAGGCGGCACATCGATGCGAAAACAGACGAGTAGGTGCGATCGACCAACTCCTCTGCGGCGCTGCGGTCACCGCCGCGGATCGCGGCGAGCAGGCGGTGCTCCTCGTTCCAGAAGGGGATCACCGCATCATGCTCCGGCCCTATCGCGGGGAACGACGCCAAATTGGTCACCGCGATAAGACACGGCTCTGCGACATTTCGAAACCACGGTTTGAGTATCCTATCCGACCGATGAAATCCGCTCTCGCCGTCCTGCTCCTGATCACCGCCGCCTGCCGCTACGAGCCACCCGCCGGAACGATCGATGGTTCGTCGATTCAGAAAGATGAGGATGCCTGGCGCGCGCATCGCGCGGAGCGGCTGAAGGCCCCGGACGGCTGGCTGACCCTAGCCGGTCTTTACTGGCTCAGCGATGGGAGCAACGATGTCTCGCTGCCGGCGAAACCGCTCGTGCCTGCGCAGTTCGTCCTGCAGAACGGCAAGGTGACGCTGCAGCCGAATGCGTCGCTGACGATCGACGGCAAGCCGGTGAGCGCACCGATCGTGTTGCATGACGACACCGAAGCGAAGCCGACAGTCGTGCGAACCGGCTCGCTGTCGTTCGTCGCCATCCGCCGCGAAGACGCCACGCATGGGCCACGCTTCGGAGTGCGCGTTCGTGATACGGACGCCGACGCCCGCACGCATTTCAAGGGACTCGATTACTTTCCGGTCGATCCGAACGCGCGCGTGGAAGCGCGCTTTGAGCCGTACAACCCTCCGAAGAAGATCCCGATCACGAACGTCCTCGGCATGACCAGCAACGAGATCTCGCCCGGCGCGCTCGTCTTCACGCTCCAGGGACGCGAGTTCCGCATCGATCCGATCCTGGAACAGGGCGAGACCGACTACTTCATCATCTTCAAAGACGCGACGAGCGGAAAAGAGACGTACGGCGCGGCTCGATATCTCTACGCGAAGCCGGCGGATGCGAACGGGAAGACGGTCGTCGATTTCAACAAGGCGTACAACCCGCCCTGCGCGTTCACGCCGTACGCGACGTGCCCGCTCCCGCCGCAGCAGAACCGGCTACCGATCCGCATCGAAGCGGGAGAGAAAAAATACGCGGGCGGCCACGCCTGAGCGCTATGCGTTCGTGCGCTCGTCCGCGAGCACCTGAGCCACGCACGCCGTAACGTTTTTCCCCGTCTGGATATCGAGGAACTCGTTCGGGCCGTGTGCGTTGCTGTGCGGCCCTAGGACGCCGGTGATGAGGAACTGTGCGTTCGGAAAGCGCTGGCCGAGCATCCCCATGAACGGAATCGAGCCGCCTTCGCCCCACGTCGTGGCCGGTTTGCCGAAGAAGTTCCGCGACGCGGAGTCGATCGACTTTTCCAGCCAAGGCTGCACCTTCGGCACTTCCCACCCGCCCGCGCCTTTCTCCGGCTCGAACGTAACGCGCGCGCCGTACGGCGGATCGCTTTCCAGTAGCCCCTTCAATTTCCCGTCGAGATTCGTGGCATCGAGCGTCGGTGGGACGCGCAGCGAAAGTTTGATCGACGTTCTGGGACGAAGCACGTTGCCGCCCTGGACGAGATCGGGCAACCCGGCCTGTCCCGTGTACGACAGCATCGGCCGCCAGGTGCGGTTCAGGAGAAGCTCGACCGGATCGGTTGCCATCGGCGTCATGCCAGGCAGGAACGGGAACTTGTTGTAGATCTCGTCGCCGAGAATCCGCGCGGTTTCGCGAACTTCGGCCATGCGATCCGGCGGAACCTCCGCATGCAGCCACTCGGGGATGATGCATCCGGTCCGTGCGTCTTCCAGACGATCGAGGAGGATGCGCAGGATACGAAAGCTCGACGGCACGATGCCGCTGGCGTCGCCCGAGTGGACGCCTTCGCTGAGAACTTCGACGGTGAGGTTGCCGACGATTGAGCCGCGCAGCGATGTGGTCATCCAGAGCTGCTCGTAGTTACCGCAACCGCTGTCGAGACAGATGACGAGCCGCGGCGTGCTGATCCTGTCCGAGAGGAGATTGATGTATGCGGGC
>JBAVBF010000384.1:0-16003 GCA_049586115.1 Thermoanaerobaculia bacterium
GGTCGACCAGCGCGGCGCGAAACAGACGTCGCCGGAGACGTGGGCGCGACTGCGCGCGGCCGGCGTCGACTTCCGCGTCTACCACCGCATGCGCTTCCGCGAGTTCGCGCGCTACAACCAGCGCGACCATCGCAAGATCGTCGTGATCGACGGCCGCATCGCGTACACGTTCGGGCACGGCATCGACGACATGTGGGGCGGCGATGCCGATCATCCGGACGGCTGGCGCGATACGGGCGCGCGATTCGAAGGTCCGATCGCCAGCGAGCTGCAGGCGGCGTTTTTCGACAATTGGGCAGTCGTCACGGGACGCGTCCCAGCTGGCGACGCATATTTCCCGCGTCTCGAGCCGGCGGGCGAGACACCGGTGTTCGCGGCGTACATCCGGCAGCCGGAGAGTCCGAGCGCGGTGCAGCGGCTCTACTACTTCGCGATCGCCGCGGCGAAGCGCGAGATCGTGCTGCAGAATCCGTACTTTCTCCCCGACCGGCAGGCCATCGACCTGTTCGCGGAGGCGGTGAAACGCGGCGTAGACGTGTCGATCATGCTGCCGACGCCGGTGACGAGCGATTTTTCGATCGTGCAGCACGCCAGCCATTTCTATTACGGTCCGCTGCTGGCGATGGGCGTGCGCATCTACGAGCACACGCTGAGCGGGCTGCATCAGAAGGTGATGATCGTCGACGGCGAGTTATGCACGATCGGCTCGACGAATTTCGATCCGCGGTCGTTCCGGATCAACGAGGAGATCAGCGTGGCGCTGCTGGACACGAAGATCGCCGCGGAGTTGCGCGCCGCGTTCGACGCGGATGTGCAGCATTCGGAAGAGTGGACGCTGGAACGCTGGCAGACGCGGACGTCCGGCCACAAGTTGCGCGATCGCGTTTCGGCGTGGAGCAAAAGGGAGCTGTAACGCGTCAGCGCTCGTCGGCGAAGCCGGCGTAAGAATCGTAGCCCCCGGTTTTAACCGGGGGGACTTTAACGAACACGAATTTGTGAGCCCGCTTGAGCGGGCGAAAGAGCCCAGGTCCCGGTTGAAACCGGGGGGCTACGGTTCTCACGCCGGCTTCGCCGACGAAGACTCCCGCAGTTTTTCGAGAATCTCGCGCTCGGTCGGGAACCTGCCTTCATCCCGTTTCGAGAAAATCTGCTTTCCGTCAACGGTGACGATGAAGATTCCTCCGCTGCCGCGGACGATCTCGCTGTCGATGCCGAATTCTCGTTTGATCTCAGCCGCCAGACTGGAGGCTCGGGGGAGGTAGTTTCAAACCCCGCAGTAGTCGATTCGAACGTGCATGGTTACGTTGTCTTCACCAGAATGGCCGTCACGTTGTCGAGGCCGCCGCGCGCGTTGGCGGTGTCGATCAATTGCTGACACGCCTTTTCGAGATCGTCGGCGTTCCCGGTGACGAGCTTCAGTATCTCTTCTTCGGGAACCATGCCAGTGAGGCCGTCGGAGCAGAGAAGGTAGACATCGCCGGGACGGCTGTCGATCTCCGAGGCATCGGGATTGACGGAGAGAGCGCCGCCGAGGGCTCGCGTGATGACGTTGCGGAGCGGATGCTTCTCGGCCTCGGCTTCCGTCAGCATTCCGGCCTGCACCTGCTCGTAGACCCAGGAGTGATCGTTGGTGATGCGCGAGATTTTTCCGCCCCGGATCATGTAGGCGCGCGAGTCGCCCACGTGTGCGACCGAAATCTTGCCGTCGTCGGCCATGCACGCCACGACCGTCGTGCCCATGCCGCGGAGCTTGGCGTCTTTGCGCATCGCTTCGAGCACGCGCGTGTTGGCCATGCGCAGCGCGGCCATCAGGCGGTTCGTGGTGCGGGTGTAGTGCTCGTCGTAGGCATGCGGCCAGGTGCCGTCGTCCTCTTT
The DNA here is from genome assembly GCA_049586115.1 of Thermoanaerobaculia bacterium. Taxonomy (GTDB): domain Bacteria; phylum Acidobacteriota; class Thermoanaerobaculia; order Gp7-AA8; family Gp7-AA8; genus JADGNZ01. The sequence goes on from JBAVBF010000384.1 coordinate 1,876, forward strand.
GGTGTGGACGATGAACTCGGAGATGGAATCGACGGCGATGCGCGAGGCGATCTCCCCGGCGGCGTGGCCGCCCATGCCGTCGGCGACGAGGAAGAGCTTCGCCTCATCCGCGACGAGGAAGGTGTCCTCGTTGTGCTGGCGCTGCCGTCCGACATCGGTGAGGCCGTATGCCTTCACGTCCATTCCCACTCAGCCCTTTTTGAAAAGGGTAAACCCCTTTCCGCCTTCTTTGGTCTCGGTGCGCTGCCGCAACTCGGAGAGTGCCGTACGGATTTCAATATTGTCGGCGTCCCACTGTAACGCTTCCTCGAGGTATCTCTCCGCCTTTGCCGCGAGGCCGGCGCGTTTGCAGATCAGCCCCGCATCCTTCAGATAGACGGCGTTCATCGGCTCGCGCTGAACCGCTGTTTCAATCGCTTGCACGGCCTGGCGCGCGTACGACGGGATGCGCGAAGCGGCCTGTGCGAGGTAGTGGAAGGCTTTGCCGTCCTGCGGATTGTGCTTGGCGGCCATGTCGAAGTTTTCGTAGGCACTACGATAATCGCCATCGCGGTACGCTTTGACACCAATTGATAAATACGCCTTCCCGACCTGCGCGAAATCGGCCGGGCCGCCCGCCGCGCGCGCGGGCGAGGCGATCTCGGCATCGTGCTGTTTTCTCCGCGCAGGATTGGTGAGCACGTTCACGGCCTCGGTGAGCGTCTGGAACTTGCGCTCCGCGTCTGCTTTATCGGGACCGGAGTAGCGGTCGGGATGCTGTTCGCGCGCGAGGCGGCGGAAGCGGTCGCGAATCTCCGGCTCGGAGGCGGAGCGATCGACACCGAGCACTTCGTAGTAGTTGACCTTCATTCAGGCTTTGTGGCTTCGCTGCAGGAACATCTTCCGGGCCAGGCTGCGGACCGTGTCGCTCACGCCCTTGTCGTCTTTCAAGCCCTTCAAGTCGCGCAAGGTTAATCGATTGATCAGCGACAGGACAACCCCCACCGGACACTTCGGATTGCGCGCCAGGCTCAAAGCGATGTTGTACTTGGAAACCCATTCGCGCTTCATGCTGATGATGCGCAGGACTTCTTCCTCGACGTTGCGCATCGTGGCGATGCCTTCGACTTCGAGCTCGCTCATGCGCGGGTTGCGCATGACGGCGCTGCATACGAGCTTGTTGTGATCGCGGACGAGGATGACCCGCTCGGTCTTGCCGCCCTTGAACGCGAGCTTGACCTTGTCGGAGACGCTCATCACCAGGATCTGCGAAAAGATGGAGAGCTTTTTCTCGTCTTCCTTCTCCGATTCCATCAGCGCCGGCGGCGCCGCATCGCCCGGCTCCGATGCAGCCTTTTCGAGCAGATCCGCGATCGGCTCCTCGGACAACGTCAGCATCGGCTCGTCGTCGTCGACTGCGGCCGGTTCCTGCGCGGCGGCGCGCGCCTTCTTGTCGAAAAACTCCTCGCGCGTTTCCATGACGCGGCGGCGAACGTCGGCGGTGACCGCCGGGTTGGCGAGGAGCGCGTCGAGAATGTCCGGCGCGCGAAGAATGCGCGCCTGATTGATGACCACGATCTCCTGCACGGCGGCATCGGCCACAGCGGCCACTTCGGCGACGAGCGTGTCGGGCAGCGCGCGGTTGCGGATCAGCGCTTCGAGGATGAAGGGATCGTCCGTCGCGCGCATCAGCAACGCCAGATGCTCGGCGGGGGCGCTCTCATTCGATGCGAATCCGTGAATGCTGCGCGAGGGGACGTCGGTCAGCGACGTCTTCGCGGCAGTGGCGATTTCGCCATCCGGCGACGTCGTGAGAAACGCAAGAACGGCGATGAGGTCGTCCTGCGGCAGAGGAAGAAAGCCGCGGGCGATGGTCTCGACGACTTCGCGCGGATATAGGCCTGACTCGATCCGCTCGATGATGCCGGCGCCGGAAAGCTCGGCGGGAAAGTCGCTCATTGCCGGGCCGCGGATGGCGTCTGCAGTTTCTGCAGCGCGGCGCGATCGAGGACGACGTCGTGCAACACCTGCCCATCGTGGCCGAGCGATGGAACGGGCACGTCGTTCAGTGTCATCGCGACGCCGGCGGCGTTGCCAATCGTTTTGAATCGGAATCCGTCTTTCGCTTCGACGGTGCGATGAAAGCCGCGATGAAGTTCGTCGTTGATCAGGCGCTCGCCATCAGAGTCCAGCGTGATCCACGACGTCCGCGTGATCTCGAGGCTCAGGATCAGTTTGGCGGGAACCGTGGCCGGAAGCGGCGCCGGCGTGCTCGCGGTCTGCGCCGGCGCGGGCGGAGGTGACGTGACCGGAGCCGGCGGAATGGCTGCTTTCGTTTCCGCGGCGAGGCGCTCTTCGTTCGCGCGCGTTTCGCGGCGGTGCTTGAGCGCCCAGTAGCTGACGCCAGCCAGCGCGATGACGACGATGAGCAGAATGTAGACGTTGCGGTCGACGCGGGCGTAAGGCGGCGGAATGCCTTTCGGCGGCACCTTCTTGCGCTCGGGAGGCGGCGCCTGCGGCGTCGTGAGACGTTCGAGATGCGCGGACTGCTCGATGCGGTCGTCGCCGACAGCGGCGAAGTTGTAGCGGTTGACCATCTCGTCGGAGTTCAGCCCGAGGTAGCGGGCGTACTCGCGAACGAACCCGCGCGTGAACACCGGCGCCGGCAGAGTCTTGTGATCGTTCCGTTCGATGGCATCGAGAAAACGCTTGCTGATCTTCGTGGCGTCGGCGATTTCCTTGAGCGAAATGCCGCGGATTTCGCGCTCGCGGCGGAGCTCTTCGCCGAACGATGCAAGCTCGGATGATGGAGGCTGCGGTTCCTGGTCCGGCATCGGCGTCCGGCCATTTTAGTCAATTCGTTCCGTCGCGCGTGCGAAAAGGGTTGGCTCGTTGCGCTCGATGCAGCGGCGGAGGTAGGTGGACGTCGCGGGATCGTCGTGAATGACGCGCAGGTCGCGCCGCGAAAGAAAGCGCAACTGCGACGCCGCGACGGAGCGAGGCGTGGACGGATTGACCGCCAGCGCGCGGCGGATTGCGTAGCGATACGACCACTTCGGATCGGCCGCGAGGAGCCGGAGTTTTTCGGCCGAGGCGGCATCGGAATCGGCGAACAGCAGCAGATCCTCTTCGCGAACGAGTTGATTGATCAGCAGCGACGCAAAGATGTTCGGATCGGGCTCGAAGAGCAGCACCTTGATCAGCGCAGCGCTGCAGCGTTTCGCCGCCGCGATCTTTTCGCCGAGGGCGAGTTTGGGCAGGCGGGCCAGGAGTTGCGTGTCGATGGACCGGCGAACCTGCGCGGGCACCTTCACATCGACCGACAGCCGCAAGAGATCCGGCCAGTGGAGGTAATGCACCAGCTTGACCGCATGCGTCAGCGGCGTGGCGCGGTGCTGCACGAGGCGCAATCGCACCGCGTAAAACGCCGTCAGCCGCGGGTTGCGCGCAAGGGTCTGGCAGACCGCGGCAGTGCAATGGGCGTTGTCGAGCAGCGCCAGCGCTTCGTCCTCCAGCAGCGACGCGGCGTTCGTGACGACGAATCCGGCCAGCTCGGTCGATGAGAAGCGGCGGATTGCCTCGATGGCGTCGGAAGGAACCATGATCCGGAGGGGCTCGATCGTCATGCTACTCTGCGCCGCAATGCGCGAACGACGGTCCGCGGCGCGCGAAAAAGCCGATCGCCTCTGGTACTGGTTCGTCGCTGTCTCGCTGCTCGGCGCGGGCATCGTGTTCATCCCGATCCTTTACACCGGCGGCGCGCTCGATACGTTCCGGCTGCCAAAGGAGATGGCGTTCCGCGCGGAAGCGATCGCGCTGGCGCTGACGGGAGTATTCGCCGCGACCTCGCCGCGTACGCGCTGGCGCGATGCACTCAAAACAGTGCCGCGCCGCGAGTGGCTCCTCCTCGGCGCCATCGCGGTCTGGTGCATCGTGACGACGCTGACGTCGTCGAACCGCCCGCTGAGCGAGGCCAGCCTGGTCACGGTCGCAGCGGCGCTGATCGTGTACATCGCCACGCGGCTGATCGCGCCGGCGCTGCGCGTCCCGGTGCTCTTCGTGGTCTTCGCCGGCGCGTTCGCGAACGCGGTGCTCGTGACGCTGCAGGAGCTCCGCATCTGGAATCCGTTCGTCTTTCCGGCGGAGGTGGCGGGCCATGGCCAAAGCGTCGGCCTGCTCGGCAATCCGAACGACGTGGGGACGTTGCTGACCGGACCGGCGATCGTCGCGTTGGTCGCGGCGGTGACGGTGCGCGGCTGGCAGCGCGTGTTGTACGGAGCGGCAGCCGTGGTGCTCTTCGGCGGCATGGCCATCAGCCAGACGCGGACGGCCATGATCGCCTTCGTCGCCGGCGCAATCGTGGCCGCACTGCTGCGTCCGTGGCGCCAGGCGCTGGCTGTGGCCGTGCTGCTGGCGATCTTCGTAGCCGTGGCGTTTCGTCCGTCGTTCGGAATCCGCGAGCATTTCACCAGGCTGGTGACCGCGGCGAGGCAACGCGATTACCCGGTCCTTTTCTCGGAGCGCGTGATCCCGTTTCTGAGCGCGATCGAGATGGTGCGCGCGAATCCCGTCACCGGCGTCGGGCCCGGTTGCTTCAAGTATCACTTCATGCTGACGCGGATTGCGCTGGAGAAGCGTTATCCCGCATCGTGGACGCGCGGCTGGCCGATGAATTTCGGCGAGACGCACAACGATCACCTGGAGGTCGCGGCGGAAACGGGGTTGCCGGGCTACGCGCTCCTCGCCGGCGCGATTACCCTGCTGGCCATTCCGGCGCGGAGGCGGCGGGACAACGTTCTTCCGCGGACGACGGAGCAGACGGTGGGACACGCGATTCGCGCGCCATTGGCAGCAACGTTCTTCGTCGTCGCGCTCGCGCAGTTTCCGCTGCAGATCGCGGCGCCGCGCCTGATGTTCCTCACGCTGGGCGCGATTGCCATCTCGTGGGACCGCCCCGATGCGTAATCCGTTCGCGCGCGCCGTGTGCCGCCTGGCCGCGGCCGTTGCCGCCGCGGCGGCGTTCTATCAGTACTCGTGGATGCCGGCGCACGCCAATCATTTGCTGAAAACCGTGGAGGCGCGCACGCAGACCGCGGCCGACACCGGCGGCGACCGCGCCATCTTCGCGGCCCGCGACAACATCGCACTCCTGCAGACCATCACCAATTCCTGCGTGCTCTCCGTCGACTACCACCTCATCTACGCCGTCAACGACCGCATCCTCGGCCTCAACGACGAGGCGATCGCGCAGTACACGGCGGCGTTGCAATCCGACCACCGCCCTGAAATCTACTTCGAGCGCGGAATCACCTATCTCGAAGAGCGGAAGCTCGATGCGGCGACGGATGACATCGCTCTGGCCGTCCGTTTCAATCCGGGATTCTTCGACAGCATCGACGCGCAAATGCAGGCGCGCGTGGCGGCGGTGAATAAAGCCGTACCGTATAATCCGCCGCCGCGTTGAGCGACACCGCGCGCCTGGGAGACTGCTTTGAGAGTTCTGATCACCGGAGGATCCGGCTTCATCGGGTCACACCTCGCCGACACGTACCTCAGCCGCGGAGATGACGTTACGGTCATCGACGACCTGTCGACGGGCAGCATCGAGAACATCAGCCATCTGAAAGCGAACCCGCGATTCCATTACACGATCGACACGGTTCAGAACACGCCCTTGCTGGCAGAGCTCGCGGATGGGTGCGACATCATCGTCCATCTGGCCGCCGCCGTCGGTGTGAAGCTGATCGTCGAGAGTCCGGTGCGGACGATCGAGACGAACGTGCGCGGCACGGAGGTCGTGCTGTCCGTCGCGAACAAGAAAAAGAAACGCGTGCTCGTGGCATCGACCTCCGAGGTGTATGGCCTGAGCACGGACGTACCGTTTCGCGAAGATGGCAACCTGGTCATGGGCGCGACCACCAAAGGGCGGTGGAGTTACGCCTGTTCGAAGGCCATCGATGAATTCCTCGCGCTCGCCTACTGGCGCGAGAAGAAGCTGCCGACGACCGTGGTCCGGCTCTTCAACACGGTCGGCCCGCGGCAGACCGGCCAGTACGGAATGGTCATCCCCACCTTCGTCAAACAGGCGCTGGCCGGACGGCCGATCACCGTATATGGCAGCGGTCAGCAGACGCGATGCTTCGGATATGTCGACGACGTCGTCAAAGCGCTGGTGGCACTGATGGACCGTGAGGATTCCGTCGGCGAGGTTTACAACATCGGCTCGTCCGAAGAAGTGTCGATGAACACGCTCGCCGAGCGCATCAAGACATTGACCAATTCCGAGTCTGAGATCGTGCACATCCCCTACAGCGAAGCGTACGAGGAAGGATTCGAGGACATGCCGCGCCGCGTGCCCGATACCTCGAAGATCCACGCCCTGATCGGATTCCGTCCGGAGACGACGCTGGACAGCATCCTGAAGAGCGTGATCGCGTACCACTCCGGCCGCTAGACGTTTGCGTCTGATGCAAAGTCGGACGCGTTCGCTTGCAATTGCCCGGTAGCATCGAATAACTTAGGCGCTCGCTCTGTATGCCGATTCCGTTTGCCCTCGCGGCTTCTGTTATTGCGATCGCGGCATTTGCTGCGTCAGCGCTGGCCACTCCGGCCGTTCGCGCACTGGCGCGGCGCTTCGGCGCGGTCGCGATGCCGCGCACCGACCGCTGGCACCGCAAACCGACGGCCATGATGGGCGGCATCGCCATCTTCGTCGCCGTCATGGCCACGGTGCCGGTCGTCGTCAAGCAATCGGGCGAAGTGTGGGTCGTGCTGGCCACGAGCACGCTGCTCTTCGCCGTGGGACTGGTCGACGATTTCCTGAAAATCAAGCCGTATCAGAAATTGATCGGGCAGCTCATCGGGGTCGGAGTGGTCATGTACTTCGGCCTGGTGCTGCCGTGGACCGATTCGCCGGCGATCAACATGATGCTCACGCTGGTCTGGCTGATCGGAATCACGAACGCCGTGAACATGCTCGACAACATGGACGGCCTCTCGGCCGGGATCGCTGCCATCGCCGCGAGCTTCCTCGGGATCAACTTCGCGATCAACGGCCAGTTCAACGAAGCGTTGATGCTGGCCGGATTCGCCGGCGCGCTGCTCGGTTTCCTGATCTACAACCATAGCCCGGCATCGATTTTCATGGGCGACTGCGGCTCGATGTTCGTCGGCTTCTTCCTGGCCACCACGGCGCTGATGAATCAGGGCGGTGGCGGCGGGCGGTCGCGGAGCATCGTGGCCGTGCTGGCGGTGCCGGTGCTCGTTCTTCTCGTACCGATCTTCGACACTACCTTCGTCACGCTGATGCGCAAGATGGCCGGCCGCGCGGCGTCGCAGGGCGGACGCGATCACACGTCGCATCGGCTGGTGGCCCTCGGCCTCAGCGAGAAACATGCGGTCTGGATGCTCTACTCGCTGGCGGTGAGCGGCGGCGTTCTCGCGCTGATCGTCCGTCACGCGACGATCGATGTGAGCATCGTCTCCATCGCTTCCTTCACGGTCGTCCTCACCTTTCTCGGCATCCACCTCGGCCGCGTGCGCGTGTACGACGAGACCGAGCTGGCCGCGGCGCGCGAGAAACCGCTGGTCTCGTTCCTGCTCGATCTCTCCTACAAACGGCGCATCTTCGAAGTCATCCTCGACGTCATCCTGATCTCGCTCGCCTACTACCTCGCCTACGCCGTGAAATTCGGTCCGGCGCGCGACTCGTCCGACTGGCAGCTGTTCTTCAAGACCCTGCCCGTGGTCGTCATCGTGAAGCTGGCCATGTTTCTGGCCAGCGGCATCTACCGCGGGCTGTGGCGCTACGCCAGCCTGGCAAACGTGGTCGATTTCTCGCGCGCCACGATCGTCAGCACGGTCGCTACGATCCTGGTCATCGTCATCGCCTTCCGCTTCGAAGGCTTCTCGCGGACCGTCTTCGCGATCGATGCCGTACTGATGATGATGCTGCTGACCGGCAGCCGCTTCGCCTTTCGAATTCTGCGGCGCCTCTTTCCGGCCAAGCATTCACAAACCTGCCGGCGTGTGCTGATCTACGGAGCCGGCGACGGCGGAGAGCTGGTCTACCGCGAGCTGCGCAACAACGCGGACCTGTATGCCGTCCCGGTCGCATTCGTCGATGACGATCCCGTCAAGAACGGACGCCTTATCCACGGATTGCGCGTCTATTCGACGGCCACTCCGCTCGAGGAAACGTGCCGCCGGCTGCAGATCCAGCAAGTGCTGATCTCAACAACCAAACTCACGAATGACCGGCTCACCGATATCGTTGGCCGTTGCGCGGCGCTCGGTATTCTCGTCTCACGCGCGGGCATGAGCTTCGAACCGCTGGCACCATCCGACTTCGGGTGGGTGCTCGCGACCGATAGCACACCGGCGGTGATGCCCGGCGTACCGCTGGTTGCGCCGCGCGGCAACCTCATTCATCCGGCGCGCCCGGCGGCTACTGACCACTAATCCAACTCCTTTGACCGTACTGACGGGCGCGCGTATCGTGTCGCCCGCATTTTTCGAACTGTGCGAATGGCTGACATCACGAACGCGCTGACGATCGACTTCGAGGACTGGTATCAGGGCCTCGAGATCCCGCACGCGGAATGGGGGCGGTTCGACGACCGCATCGTCTCCGTCGGCCGCCGCCTGCTGGAAATCCTCGACCGCGCCAAGGTCAAGGCCACCTTCTTCGTGCTCGGCTTCGTCGCGGAGAAGCATCCGGAAATCGTCCGCGAGATCGCCGCGGCCGGCCACGAGCTGGCCACGCACGGCTATTCGCACACTCTGATCTACATGCAGACGCCCGACGTTTTCCGCGAAGAGCTGAAGCGCGCCCTCGGCGCCGTCGAGCAGGCGGCGGGCGTGAAAGTCCTCGGCCATCGGGCGCCGTTTTTCTCGATCACGAAGAAATCTCTCTGGGCGCTGGATATCCTCGGCGAGCTGGGCGTCCGCTACGACACCAGCATCTTTCCGGTGATGAACTACCGCTACGGGATCGAAGACGCGCCGCGCTGGCCGTACGACATCGATGCAAACGGTCATGAACTGCGCGAGGTTCCGATCTCCACGTGGCGGATCCTCGGCAAGAACGTTCCGATCGCCGGTGGCGCGTACTTCCGCATTTTTCCCTACCCAATCACGCGCGCCGGATTCCGAAGCATCAACCGCGGCGGCAAGCCGGCCGTCTTCTATCTGCATCCGTGGGAGATCGATCCCGATCATCCGCGCATCGACCTTCCCCGCCGCATCGCGGCAACGCACTATTTCAATCTCAAAGCGACGGAAGGGCGTCTGGTGCGGCTGCTCCACGACTTCCGTTTCGCTCCCATGAAGGAGATCGTCAATGTCAGCTGAACAGTCGGTCGACGCAAAAGTCGCGCATCACTTTCATCTCGATGCACAACGCTTCGACGCCATCTACAACGACAAGAAAGGTCCGATCGCGCGCTTCATCGACAACGTCTGGCGCGGCGTCGTCCGCCGCCGTCTCGACCTGACCATCGAGAAGCTGGCGCCGCTGGCCGGCAAGTCCGTCCTCGACGTCGGCTGCGGCTCCGGCCGATTCTGCTTCGCCTACGCCCAGCAGGGCGCCGCACGCGTCCTCGGCGTCGACTTCGCCGAAGCGATGATCGATATCGCCCGCAAATACGCCGACGAGCTGCACGTGGCCGACCGCTGCGAATTTCGCGTGGGACGCTTTCCGGAGGCCATCCCGGAATCGGGGTTCGACGCATCGACTGCGCTGGGCTTCTTCGACTACATCGAAGATCCCGTCAGCATCATGAAAGCAATGCGCGAGAAGACGACACAGACAATGGTGATGAGCTTCCCGAAAGCGATCGAGTGGCGCGTACCCATTCGCCGCGTGCGCTTCGTGCTTAAGGGCTGCCCGCTCTTCCTGTACACGCGCAAACGAGTCGAATCGATCCTCAAGGACGCCGGCATCGTCAAATACGATTGGATCAACCTCGATCGCGATTACTTCGTCGTCGCACATCTCCGCTGATGGCAGAGTCCCGGCCCCTTCGCGTGCTTCACATCATCACGCGCCTCATCATCGGAGGCGCGCAGGAGAACACGCTGCTGACCTGCGAAGGTCTGGCGGCGATGCCGGAGTACGAGGTTACGCTCGCCTCGGGTATCGACCGCGGGCCTGAAGGCGACCTCCTCGAACGCGCCGGCAAGTCCGTCAACCTCGTGCTCGTTCCGGAGTTGGGCCGTGCGATCAGTCCGATCGCCGACGTTCGTGCGCTCTGGAAGCTGTACCGGCTGATCCGGCGCGGCCGCTATCACATCGTCCACACGCACTCGTCGAAAGCGGGCGTCCTCGGACGCATCGCCGCGAAACTAGCCGGAACGCCGCTCATCGTCCACACGTTGCACAGCCTCGTCTTCCACGATTACCAGCCGTGGATCGTCAATCGCACCTGGTGGCTCGTGAAGAAAATCTGCGCGCCGATGACCGATCACTTTCTCTCCGTCTCGTCGATCATCGCCCGGAAGGCAGTGGCCGCCGGCATCGACCGGCCCGAGAAATTCACGACCGTCTACAGCGGCATGGAGCTCGACTGGTTCCTGAAATCAACGGCGGACGGCGCTGCCGTGCGGCGCGAATTCGGGATTCCGGCGGATGCGCCGGTTGTGGGCAAAATCGCGCGGCTTTTTCCTCTCAAAGGCCACGACGAGTTGATGGATGCCGCCCCGGAGATCGTCCGGCGCGTGCCGGACGTCCGCTTTTTCCTGATCGGCGACGGCATCCTGCTGGACCACCTCCGCGAGCGCGCCCGCGCCGCGGGCATCCTCGACAACTTTGTTTTTGCAGGGTTGATCCAGCGCGAACGCATCCCGGAAATGCTCGCCGCCATGGATGTCGCCGTCCACACCTCGCTGCGCGAAGGACTCGCGCGCGTCCTGCCGCAGGCGCTGGCCATGGGCAAGCCCTGCGTCAGTTTCGACATCGACGGCGCGCCGGAAGCAGTTCTCGACGGCGAGACCGGCTATCTCGTCCAGGCCTACGACAACCAGACGCTCGCGGACCGCATCTCCACGCTTCTCGCAGATCCTGCGCTGCGTGCGGTGATGGGCGCAAACGGGCGGCGGCACGTCGATCCAACCTGGCGCACCGAGACGATGGTGGCCGGCACCGCCGGCGTCTATCGGATGCTTGTCGAGAAGTACCGCGAACGTCTGAAAAACTTCGACAGCAGCGCCGTCGAACGTGCGCGCTTCGATCACGCTGCGAGGTGACGTTACGATAGTTATGGTGTGCCGGATCGCGGAACTTTTGTGTTCCACATCACAGATCGAGCTGTCATACTGACCAATATTTCCAGCTTCCAACTCGGCCGTATTACTTCCCCCATTCAAACAAGGAGGCAGCTATGGTTAGTCGTCGTAGATATCAATCGTTAGTTCTAGCAGCATGCATGGTCCTCGTGAGCGCCGTCGCTCACGCGCAGGCCACGCGTACATGGGTTTCCGGCGTCGGGGATGATGCGAATCCCTGCAGCCGCACCGCCCCGTGTAAGACGTTCGCAGGAGCGATCTCGAAGACCGCGACCGGCGGAATCATCGATGCTCTTGATCCGGGCGGGTTCGGCGCCGTGACGATCACGAAGGCCATGACCATCGAGGGTACGGGAACGCTCGCGAGCGCGCTGTCCAGCGGCGTGCAGGGCATCATCGTCAACATTACCGCGGGCACGAACCGCCACGTCGTGCTTCGCGACATCCTGATCGACGGCGCGGGCGTGACGCTCGGCACGAATGGGATCAACTTCCTCGCCGGCGATTCGCTGACCCTGGAACGAGTCTCGATCAAGCAGTACAGCACGAACGGCATCTTCTTCCAGCCGAACAGCGCGGCGTCGCTGAACCTCAACAACGTATCGATCCTGCAGTGCGCCACCGGCATCCTGTCGAAACCGGTCGTCGGCGGAGCCTCGAAGGTTCACGTCGAAAACACGTTGATCGCCAAGGGCGGAACTGGGTTTCGCGCTGAATCCGGGACCGGCGGCGAAATCTCGAATTCGATCATTTCGAACAATAGCGGCGATGGCCTGCAGGCTGTCTCCGGAGCCATCATGATCATCGCGTCGTCGCGAGTGTTCAACAATGGCGGCACCGGCCTGAGCACGAACGCGGCGACCATCGCGGCGTCGAACACGGACATCATGGCGAACGTAACCGGTATGTCGAATACCGGCGGCACGCTGAATACGTTCGGCCGCAACCGCATCGCGTTCAACGCAAACCCGGGAGTGGGATTCAATTTGCCCGCGCTCCCCGAGAGCTGATCTCGACTCCTGCTACTCGAATCGAGCCGCTCCGCACTCTGTGCGGGGCGGCTTTTTTGTCCACTTGAACACGCGGCGCCGTCAGGGCGGAGACGATACGAGGAGAGGCCCTTGCGCTTCTCCTTCGGCGCGCGCGGAACCCGCGGCGATTGCAAGCGGCAAGACGGCGAGGCCAAAGTAGATCATCTCGCGGTGCCGGAAGAGCGTTCCGAAATTGCTGACTGTGTACGCCAGCATCCCGCCAATCATCAGCGTGACCAGACCCACCAGCCAAAGGGTTGGGCTTGCTATCACGCGGCGTCTGCCGATCGACTGAAGAACTGCCAATAGTGCGTAGACGAGTACACAGTCGAAGGCGATGGTGTCCACTTCAGCAAAAAACCACAAGCCGCGACCGCCGGCGACGTGCAGAAATCCAAGCGCCTCGGCCACGATGCGGGGCAGAATAACCGCTGCCGTGCCGACGAATATCCGTGCGGTCCGGGATTGGGGCAGCGTGAATCCATCCCTCGATGAACTCTCCTCCGGTTCTTTCGCGACCGGCGGGCGTGCGTCTACCCGCTGCGGGGTGGCAACTACCAGGAAACCGCGACGGGATGGCGAGTTCTCCGTCACCTTAGCACCTGCTGCGCGGTCCACGTTCTTTTTTCCGCTTGGTAGCGGATCGAGGACCGGCGTCATCGTGTCCGGCGCCGGTTTTGGGGCTTCGTCCACCTTGAGCCCAGAACGCGGAGAGCCAATCGGCAGGCCGCTTGAATCGTGGGTTTTCTGCCCAGCCGCCGCGAATCGAGCTGCCGAAGAATTCACGGGCGGTGACAAGCTCACACCGATCTTCGTATGAGCGTCCACACGGTCAAATCCTTCCCGGGCGGTTTCAATCTGGGTCCACAGCGTGCGCGGTGAGTCGGCCATCGCCCGTATGCTCCGCAGAGTCATAGCGAGATGCAGCGAAGGCGGCACGTAGGGCCCTGCTCCCCCGAGGAATCCCGCAACGAGACCCGCGAAAAGCAGCGCAGCGTTTGCAGCGGCCCAGGTGCGTCGGCGTGCCGCAGCGATCGCCAGCACCAGGAACGGAACTGACGCAGCAACAAGCGTGAAACCGAAATACCAGCGGATACCCGAGATTGCCAGAAGCGCGAACGCCGCGATGATCATCATTCCGACGTTATGCAACAGCGCGACTTTTGAATAGCGGCCGGCAGCATCCGCGGTGAGTTTGCGCCATTGATCGAGACTCAAGAAGAAGATCGCGACGAGGAAAAGAAAAAAGACGTCCTTCAGCGGTTGTGAACTCCACAACATTCCAGAAGGTGACAGACTCAGAGCAGCAACCGCCACGATACGATTCCGCGACGAAGCCTGCGGCGCGAGTTTCAGCACTGCCGCACAGGAGCCGAGGTACGAGGCGAGGTTGAGCAGCAGAGCGACGGCAGGCACGGCGCCAAACAACAGCACGAACGCGGCGAGAGTCTTGATGAAAAAAGGCGACGCGTCACCGAGAGGGACCGCGAGAATGCCACGTATGCCGCCATTGGCGGCTTTCACAGCACGGTCGAAGTAATACGTCGAATCGAGCGCGAAAAACCACAATCCGTTCCCGATCTGCAGCGGACGCGCGATGGGAAGGTGAAGATACGAGATCCAGAAGAGCGCCTGCCCGAATACGGCGCGGCCGATTACGCCGGCGGCCGTCACCCATCGCATGCCGCTCCCTTCTCTGGCTACGCGTCTCCAAAGCCAGAAAATCGCGGCGCCCGCTGCGGTCGAAGCGACTAACTGCAGGGCAAGCCTCAGAATCAGCAAGAAGGCCTCATGCGAGAACGATAACCGGGATTTCCTGACGACGGAGCGTGCAT
>JBAVBF010000385.1:0-2854 GCA_049586115.1 Thermoanaerobaculia bacterium
AGGCAGATGAGGTACTCCGGCTCTTCCATGGAAGCGAAGAATACACAATGTCATCCTGAGTCGCCGGAGCTTGCTTCGGCGAAGCCGGAGCAGCGCAGGACGACGAAGGATCTCAAGATGCGCTGCATTTGCTGAAACCCGGGGTCAGCGCAGGTCGCGTAACTTGAGATCCTTCGCCGTCCTACGCCATTCCGTCGCTTTGCGACTCCTGGCTCCGGCGGCTCAGGATGACAGTCAGTGCTTGAGCGCTTCCTGCGTCTGCGGCGCGCTGAACGACGGCTGGATGAAATGCGTCTGGTTCGTTTCGTTGTCGACCACCGCGGCATAGACGTACGTATCGGGCGCGCTTGTTTCGACGAGGACCGTGAAGTCGTCGCCCTTCGTGATCATTGGAAAGAGCGATTGCACCGAGGTGTGGACGAGCGCGTTGGCGGAGACGCGGTAACGGGTCACGGCCACGTTGCGGCCGGCGCGTTGCAGTGCCAGCGTGAACGCCGCGTCGTGATCGCCGAGGTTGGCGAGGCCGATGTTGGTGCGGAAGGAATCGCTGAAGGAGAGGCCGCCGAGCGCCCGCAGCGGAAAGTACGTCGCGCTGTAGGTGATTGCGATCGGTTCCGGGCGAGTGATTTCCGCTTCGCGAATGCCATAAACATTCGCGAGCACACGCACGGATCGCGAGCTATCGATCGTGGTGATTTTCAACGGCGAGAGCACCTCGGTCATCCCGAACGTTGACGCCACGATGTCGCTGAAATGCTGCGCGGCACCGGGAGGCATCGTAACGAAGATGAAGGGCTGATCGGGCGCCGTCGGCAGCGACAGCATCACGTTCGCCTCGGAACGGGAGTCATTGAAAAGATCGACGTCTGTTTTCCAGCGAACGTTGTTCATGCCGAGGACGCTGCCGACAATCGGCACCAGAACGCTCACGTTTGGCGCGTCGGCTGCCTCGGCGGCTGCCGCGCCGAGGAGCAGGAGAACTGCTGTCAGCACGCGCGTCATGTCGTTGGGTGGGACGAGGTCGGATCGTCGCACGTTTCACGCGAAGCGCGGACGGATGAGCCGCCGCGCCACGACCATGAGTTTTTGAACACGGCTCAGCGATAACCGCTTCCGAAGAACGATCAGCGGATCGCGAGCGAGTTTCTTCAGCACCGTCGCGTAAACGCCGCCCATCAACAGCGTCGGAAAACGCGCATCGAACGACAACTCGCGGACCAGCGGCTCGGCAAGCGTGAAGTACAACCTTGCGCGTTGGATTTGAAACTCGATCAGCTTCCGCATCGCGTCGTTTTCGCAACGATCGAAGAGATCGCGTTCGCTCACGCCGAAGCGGCGCAGTTCTTCCTGCGGCAGATAGATGCGGTCGCGATCGAGATCGTCGCTAACGTCGCGCGTGACGTTCGTCAATTGCAGGGCCGTGGCGAGGTTGCGTCCGTAGCCGATGGCGGCGGGACTGCGATAGCCGTAGATCGCCAGCGAGATGTCGGAGATCGACGACGCGACCAGTTCGCAGTAGCCGAGGAGCTCGGCGAAGGATTCGTAGCGCGTTTTGGTCATGTCCTGCCGGCAGCCATCGATCAGCGCGACGAACGCACGTTTCGGAATCGCGAAATGCTGCAAGGCATCGGCGAGAGCGAGCGTGATCGGATGCGACGGCTGTCCCGCGTACGCCGCGTCGAGTTCGCGCTGCCATCCTTCGAGACGATCGAGCACCGACTGCGGCGAGTCGCTTGGTTCATCCGCGATGTCATCGGCCCACCGGCACCACGCGTACGCGGCGTAGACGGCGCGCCGCTTCACGCGCGGAAGGAAGCGGAATCCAACCGAGAAGTTCGCGCCGTAGTGATGGGCGATGTCGCGGCAGAAGGCGTACGCCTCTTCCACCGTCGGCGACACCGGCATCGGCAGCGCCTCGGAGGTCATCGCGTTTCCACCGGCCCGAGCGGCGGGACTTTCATTTCCGTATCGCGCGAGCGGCACCAGTGCGGACCCGGTTTGTGCTGGCAACGGCCGTCGTGCTTCCACACGCGCCGCACCACCGGCGAGAGCAACGACTTCCACCACGTCGTGCGATGCCAGCCACTCAGATAATGATGAAAGTCCTTCGCGCGCGCAGCCTGCCGGACGAACATCGAGAGCCCGAAATTGCCGCCGCTCTCGTACAGGAATCGATTGACGAGACTGGTCTTCTGCTTCGCGCCGAGCTCCGACTTCCACAGCTCGTCGTAGTCGCGTTCTTCGAGGATGCTGCGCGCCGCGAGCGAGCCGCTGGTGAGCGCATAGCGGATACCGAGGCCGAAGAGGTAATCCTGAAAACCAGCAGCCTCGCCGACGAAGCGGGCGCCGTTCGACGTCGCGGCCTGCTTGAGATGGAAGTTCATGTACGAATAGCCGGTGCGCGCGTCCGCCGGCACATGGAAATGATGCAGCCGTTGCGCCGCGGCCAGCGAGTGATCGAAATACGAATCGATCTGCTTGAAGTCCGCGACGATCGCACATCCGAACGTGGCCACGCCGTCGAGAATGAAGAGATACGAATAGCCGCCGGGAGAGAGCTTGTGATTGAAGTAGACGTCGATGAGCTCGTCATCGCTCGAACGCCACGTCATTTCCTTCGCCAGACCATCCGGCGACGCCGGTCCGGTCGCGACGATGTGCGCGCGATCGGCGGACAACCGACTATTGAAAATCACCTTCGCGCCCACTTGCCGCGCCTGCGCGAGGAGCCCTCGGTCGAGCGTCCCCTCCTCGGCGCCGCGATGGATGAACCAGCCGTACGGCTCCTTGCTGCGGATTACACGCGCGGAGTTCTTGTGGTCGTAAAACGTGGCCCAATCGGCGGCGCGAAAGT
>JBAVBF010000386.1:0-8167 GCA_049586115.1 Thermoanaerobaculia bacterium
GCCCAAGTTGTAGTGGGCCACTGAGTTTGTCGGATCGAAGCGGACGGCGCGCTCGAGATAACTCCGTGCCTGAGAGAGCTGAGTGCGGGGACCGCGCATCCCGGCTAGCTCGGAAACTCCCTGGTGATTGTAGTACGCCGAGAGTCTGGAGCGTGCGAACCAAAGGCCACCGATTAAGATCACGGGTACCAGGATGACAAGGTATGCGAACGGCCGCCAGCGGAGACCGCACCCTGCACCTTCGAGCAAGGCGGTCAAGCGATCACGGAAACTGGGCGACACAATGCCGCCCAGAGAGATGGAACCAAGAAGAGTCACAGCAATCGGGAGGAGACTTCCCAGCCCGATTCCGTCACCTCCGTAGCGCCGCGCGAGCTCGATGGCGACTCCAAGACTCAAGACTGAAAAACCAAACGATAGATAGAGGACTGCTCGTTCGGCCCACTTGATAGAGCCGGGTAGTATGCGGTCCAAGAACCACCACCACGTATCCTGAGACGGTCTTAGGCAACGACGCCATTCGACGAGGTCTTTGCGGAGTTTGTATGCACGCTGCGCGAGCGCGCGTAGCCTTGTATCAGTCTGGAGGATCGCGGTTACAGATCCCAGCTCTAGTACCTGACCTCGGCGGAGCCAGTTCTCAATTACGTCGCGCAGGACCAAGGCGCTAAGTAGGTTTTCTCGCGAGACGTTACTCTCAAGCTTCTCGACAGCTTCCGTGTAACGGCCCAAGAACTCGGCCAAGGAATCCTCTTGCGTCACTCCCACGGCCCCGTTCCCGAAGGGCCAAAGACTGGCAGACCGAAGTGGATCATCCCACTCTCCTCGTACTCAGGAGGGGTGATAGCGAGGCGTTTCCCTACCCCGGCGGAGCCGGAACCAAGAAGAAAGCGCGGTGACGCGGGCGGCGGTATCGTCGGCAGATGGCGAACCTGATCGAACGTCACCGTGACCGCATTCGTGGAGTGCTCTCGTGCTTCGACCGCATCGTGATCCAAGGGACATTGCCAAGCGTCTGTCATGCCGGGGCGATGGCGACGATGCTCGACAGCCGGGACATCCGGATGTTCGACTACTTCACACGTTTTGCGCAGCCGTTTCGTGAGTCGATCCGCGCGCACGCAGAACGCGTTGCTGCCGAGGAAGGCGTCGAGGTCGAGTACATCAAGAGGCCAAAGGGATACCGGAAGGAAGACCGTATCCGAGACATCGCGGCCAAGCGCGGCGACCATCCGGGACTGGTGCACATCTTCTCGGTGATGGAGCTATGTTCGTCGTATCGGCCGTGGCACGACAAGCAGACCGGCATGACCCGTCTTCGGCCCGATGGCGGCAAGTGCGTTCATTACTACTTCTACTTCATCGACGAAGTCCTCGGCCTGTGCTTTCTTAGTGTGCCGACGTGGTGTCCCTTCCGAGCGCAGTTTTACTTCAATGGTCACAACTGGCTGGCCTCCAAGCTTCGGGTGGCGGGCGTGTCGTTCCAGATGCAGGACAACGCCTTCGCCGAGATCAGCAACTGGCAGAAGGCTCAGGATCTATCCGACAGCTTCGCGGTGACAGAGTTACTCGCGCGCATGGACCGGGCCGTGGAACGCTTCGTTCCCGATCTGGCTCCGCTTGGCCGCTATCACTGGAGCATCTCGCAGGCCGAGTACGCAACCGACATCATCTTCCAGAGCGCGGCCGATCTCGCTCCGCTCTATGACCACCTGCTGAGAACCTCGATTCACTCGATCAAGGCTGACGATATCGCCACCTTTCTTGGCCGCTCACCGGCCAAACAGGGTGACCAACAGACCGGCGGTGACTTCTCGATCCGCATTCACGGCACGCGCATACGCCA
Source organism: Thermoanaerobaculia bacterium (assembly GCA_049586115.1). Classification (GTDB taxonomy): domain Bacteria; phylum Acidobacteriota; class Thermoanaerobaculia; order Gp7-AA8; family Gp7-AA8; genus JADGNZ01. Next base: position 1,847 of record JBAVBF010000386.1, read on the forward strand.
CTACCTCGGAACAGCTTCGATCAAGATGTACGACAAGCACGGTTTCATTCTTCGCGTCGAGACAACAGCCAACGACGTGACGTTTTTCAAACACCACCGCATGGTGGAACAGCGCGATGGGAAGTGGGTCATGAAGCTCGCTCCTCTCAAGAAGTCGATCTACTCACTCTGTCCCGATCTGGCAGCCCTCTTACGAGCAGCAAACGACCGTTACATTCACTCCCTCTCAGCCATCGACGATCCCACTCCAGGTCTGAAGACGTTGTCGAAGATTTCTGACTCTGTCGAAGAACGCCAGCACCTCTATCGCGGCTTCAACCTCTTCGACGACGATGACCAAACGCTGTTCGAGGTTCTATGCCGAGGCGAGTTCCTCATCCACGGCTTTCGCAACCGCTCGCTGCGAGATCACCTCGGCGGCTTCCGCTCCTCGCAGGTCTCACGGCTTCTCAAACGTCTTCGTCTTCACGGCATCATCAAGAAGGTCGGCGAGACCTACAAGTACTACCTCACCGAGCTTGGCCGTCACGTCGCTGTCGCCGGACTGACTCTCAAACATCTGTTCCTCGTCCCGGAGTTCGCCAGCGCCGCTCTCGTTCACTGAGCGCGAATATCCTTGCTTTTCTGCAATCAACTTTCCCACGTAGGGACTACCGCGAATCGCACGCAGCAACTATACGCACGATGTACCAGCAGCATGTGCTTATAAAACGCGACTGGTCTCATACAGCTTCTGGCTCTCCGCAACAAATTCCCGAAGGCGGGCCGCTACCTCGACATCCGGAATGGCATCGATGGCGTCGATGAGACCTACGCAGCGATCCGTGAAAAAGGGCATGGCGATATTCGAAAACTTCGACCCCGTGAAATTGGACTTCACTAAGCTGGCGCCGGCTAGAGTAGCGCCCCGAAAGTCGCTGTTTACGAAAAGCGATTGATTCAATCTGCTGTACGAGCACTTGGCATTGGTGAGCACTGCGTCGGTCAGGTCCGCCGTAATATAGGCTTGCACTAGTATGGCATCGCTCAAATCTGCACCGCGAAGGCTGGTTGCAGACGGTGGCTCTCCTGATATGAACGCTCCATAAAGATATGCGCCACGGGCGTTGACACGTGTAAGCGCTGAGTTACGAAATGCTCCACCGCGAGCAGAAATCCGTTGAAGGCAAGCGTCGATCAATACGCATCTCAATATCCGCAGATCTTGACCTGCCACGTCGGAAAGGTTCGCGCCACGCATCGAGCAGTCCACGAACGTAGCGCCAGCCAAAGTCGCTCGTTCGTAGTTACCGGAATCAAGATTGCAATGCAACCATCGCGAGTCCGTGAAATTACTTCCGGAAAACGTGGCATCAAGCAGGCCCGCATGCGCTATATCGGCATTAGGCGCGGCGACAGCTGAGGCTTGGATGCTCCGACCAATGACGTGATGTAGCTTTAGAAAGGGGACGCGAGCTCCGTCGAGAGTTAGACCATCGAGCGCCGTCGCATTCTGGATAACGAGCGACTCTCCAATGCATCCCTGGAGCGATTGAGCTTCCTGGTTGCAATTCGTGAAGGTCGCCCTATCAAGATTGGCGCTCATGAATTGAGAACGAGAAAGATCGCACTCCACGAACGATGCTGCGGCAAGTTTCGCAAACGATGCCTCTGCAGTGCGCAAGTTACATTGATAGAACGTGGCGCCATTCAGCATGGCGCCCTGTATCAAAGTTGCCTCGAGATTGCAGCCATGAAACAGGGAGCCGGTTGCGTCGGAGAGCTCACTCATGTCCGCCCGCCGGAGATCACAGGCCTGCATCGCGATCGAATGAGCGTACGCACCCCGGAGAGTTGCACCATCCAGGCGCGTCCTCTCCATCCCCGTGCAAATCATCGTTGCACCGGACAAGTCGGCTCGGCTCAACCGCGTATCATGCAGGAGCGCTCGATTGAGATTCGCCCGACGGAGATCAAAGTCGGAAAGATCCAGTCCGCACAGATCCACGCCCGAGAGATTTATACCGGAGCCAGATGATTCAATCAGCTGGGTCGTCGTTGCGCGGCAAAGGTCGCGAGCCTGGTCGCGTTCAGCCGACCGAAGTGCTCGCAGCAGCCTGTCGTGCTCTCGCGCAACTTCGTTACTTCGAACGGCTGACACGTCGAAGGGTCGGCTCATCGGTCAGGTCTGTCCCAGCGGAGGCGGAAGGTTAGCACATCATCGCTTCGCTCAATCTTTCAAGAAAGAGGCCTGCCTCGCGTCTCGATCGGGCACGCAACTTCTCTCGCTTGACAGCCGCACGTGCCCAGACCTAACATCCGCCGATGGAAGAAAATACATGCTGCCTCAGCCGCCGAATGATCTCCCTCCTGGTTGGCTTGACCGCAGCGTTTGCGCTTGCCGCCTGCCGCAAGGAGTCGTCGGTACCGCCGCCGCCGAAACCCCTCACCGCCAAGCTCGCCACTTTCCGGCACATACAGTCTGCACTCCCGGTGGCGGCGATTCAGTCGAACACAATCGAACCCGGCACCGACTGCATCGCGAAAGGCGGCCTCCAACTCACGCTGGTACCCCGAACGCAAGGCCCCGACATCATTGATGCGCTATCTTCCAATTCTGTCGAGTTCGGAACACTGGCAGTAACACCGACCGTACTCCAGGCCCTCCAAGGCCACGACTTAACGATCTTCGCAACGATCTCCACAACTGACCACGACATCAAACTTGTTGCGCGAAAGGCGGCGGGGGTAACGTCTGGCGACGCACTTCGGGGCAAGAACGTCGGATACGCGAGTGGAACCTATGGCGAAATATACCTCGATCGGTATCTCCAGAAACATCACATTTTGCGATCGGAAGTACATTTGGTGAGCGCCGCTCCTCCGCAGCTCCGCGACCTTGTTGTGAGCGGTGGTCTTGACGCGGCGGTTCTTTGGGAACCCTTCGTAAACGATCTCCTCACAGATTCCGCCATGCGCGACACACCTCTTTTTGTAGACGCAGATCCCTCGATCTACGTGGGGCGCATTAGCTTGGTCGCGAAGCCGGCCGTTCTGGCTGCCCATCGCGGCGAGGCAGAAGCCCTAGTTCGAGAAATGATTTGTGCCGAGAACGTGATGCATGCGAACCCGGATGGTGCGCGCCACGGTCTGGAGAAGTGGCTGGACAGAAAACCGGACTCGCTGCGCGGACTTATCGAACTCAAGACATTTCATGTCGATCTTGACGTTCCCGCACTGTCAGCCAACCTCAAGGATGAAGCTGCCTGGGCAGCCAAAGCCGTATTCTCTGGCCGGGTATCTACGCCTTCGAACCTAGACCGGCTGATCGACTCTTCGGTCCTGGAGTCTGTCGATAAGAATCGCGTTCGACATTAGAAGGCAGCCGACACCTACTCGATCGCATGTCGTCCACTGGAAAGCTGAGGCTCGTTGACGGTTTAGTCTACGGTAGCATGGCGCCGTTGTGTCTTCTCGTCTTCTGGCACTTCGTTGCGGATCGCTTTTCTTTGCCTTCCATTTTGAGCGTGCTAAGCGCATTCGGCGAGATGGGTCAAAATGGAACGTTCGGGCAAGACATCTTCATAAGCTCCTTGCGAGCCCTGACCGGATTTCTGATTGGATTCACGGCGGGAGTAGCTGTTGGCGTCCTAACTGGTCGCTATCGCTTTTTGTTTATTCTAATCGGCGGCTCTCTGCTTTTCCTCCGGTGGACTCCTGTTCTAGCAATCCTGCCATTGACCATTCGGGTCGGTGGGCTCGGGGAAACCCCGAAGATCTTCTTGATAGCATGGGGCTGCTTTTTCGTCACTTGGGCCTACGCACACGTAGCGCTCCGCCGCCTCGACCCGCAAATCGTGTGGTGGTGTGACAGCCTCGATATCTCCCGGTTTCAACGAATGACGCGCATCTATCTTCCGGCAGCAGCGCCGGCAATCATTGCAGCCGCGCGAGTGGCTCTTTCGATCGCACTCATCGTCGTCGTCGCGGCGGAGATGACCGGTACTCCCGATTACGGTTTCTTCCGAGGAGGACTTGGCTATCGCATTGTACGTGCGATTGATACGAATCGTCTGGAGATGAATGTGGCATGCATCCTGACGCTAGGCGTCCTTGGCTTGGCGTACGACTGGCTCTTTCTGAGATTCGTCCGCCATATCCTGCAGCCGATCACAGGGATGCTGCTTGAGCGAGATACTCGCCAAGAATAGAGCGACATGTCGAACGCGCGCTTGTCAGTTGAATCATTGGAGGTTCGTTACAACGATACTCTCGTCGTTGATAACCTCAGTTTTTCTGTAGCTGCGGAGACCCTTGTGCTCTTTGGGCCGAGCGGATGCGGAAAAACGACGGTGCTGAAGGCTATTCTCGGCGTGCATGAGCCATCTATGAAAATGGGCGGCGCGATTCGGGTAGAGGAGGCGGCGCACTCCCAAACCTTGATTGGAATGTTGTTTCAGGGGTCAGTGCTGCCCAATTGGCTGCGCGTGGAAGATCTCTGTCGCCTCGGATCTCGGATCCGCCGCCTCTCCGAGGCCGAACAAGAAAAGAGGGTCGACTCCGTCCTAACCCGCTTTGGCGTCGCCCATCTTCGTAGGTCGTTCGGTTCAGACTTGAGTGGGGGCGAGAGGCAACGCGTGGCGTTGGCGGTCACGCTTTGCAACCGGCCGGACGTGCTGCTGCTCGATGAGCCGACGAGCTCTGTCGATGGCGCGGCTCGAACGGAGGTCTGGCGGTACATCGAGCATGAAGTGCGTTCCATGCGCATTCCCACGGTGTTGGTCACACATGATCCAGTCGAAGCGGTCATGCTCGGCGATGTCGTACTTTTGTTGGAAAAGCCAGCACACATCGTGAAGAGCGTCTCAATACCCCTGCCACATCCTCGGTCCATTCAGAGTTTCCGCGACGGCGATTTCTGGCACTACCGCGACATGATCGACCAAGCGAACGCGTGAGAGACCTTGGTCTCGTATCCTGCCACCAAGCCGCCCGGCCTCCGTGTCGCTAACCAGGTAGCTGTAGAGGTTCGCTTCCACCCATGTACTCCTCATCAGCCAAGTCGCCACGTCACACGCATCGCCAGGACACCCCATCCTCGGCCAGATCCATCTTTACGTGCATCCATCGGTCGTCGTATAATCAAGCTCATCACGACGACCATCGTCACTTCGATGAATCGCCCCCAGTCCCATCGCGGCTCGGCGCTGGTCAAGGATCGGAGAGTCAAGTTCTGCGCTTCGCCGGATCGCCGAAGCCCCAGACCTAACGTACGCTGCGACGAGCACTATGAGCCTAAACAATAAACTGTATGAACGATACTTCACTCAGCTTAATAACGCGGTCGCCAGTAGCTCGCCTAATGCCTTCCGCAGTATACTACGTACTGTCGCCGCTCAATGTTTAAAGGATTTCGACTTAACGCCGGCTGGCCTCACTGCGCCTCCGAAGCGTATCGTCCGCGGCGGCATACACGTCGATTCGGGAAGCCTAGGTCGGTGGTTTCGCGCCATTTGCGACCTTGAACCCACGTTTCCTGCTGAAGCGGCTCTGCGCTCATTGTGGGAACGCACGTACGATGAGCTTCCCATGGGCGCGAACACGCTTACTGACCGATACGTGGCCCAAGACTTCTATATAGTATTCGGCGGCAGTAAGTCTCTGACGACCTCATCGTCGAAGCTTCCGTCCACGCTTCTCCACCTGCTTGACAGCGAGATCGCCCAGTTTCGCCGGTATCTGGCCGACACCGACTTGTTTGATCTTCTCAAGAAACTCAAGAATCCAAAAGATACCACCGCGCGCCTTAAGCCGCTCGCTAAGTTTCGTGATCGGATCGGCGCGTGGACTTCAGAATGGAGAGATCGCAAGCCAGATCGCAAGCATACATCCGACGAGATACTAATTAGTTTTCTTTACACTTGGTACCCACTTCTGGCTCGCCCGTCCACCGATCCCATTCATTTGGTCGTTGTGTCGCCTTTTCCGCGCGGCAGGCCGCCGCATAGAGTAAGCACCATCTTCACGCTCTTTGGATATGCCGCATTGCCAGCGCTAACGGCCAAGGACTTGCTAGAATTGTCCCAGCGAACGGAGAACGCCTTTTCACACGTCATTTCACGTCTGACCGCCATTGATCGCGAAGTGCTTTCGCGCAAGGCCCCCGACGTCACCTTGACGGTCGAACGAGCTATCCGATCGTTGCAGCATCTTAGTAAGGCCAGCGTGGAAGAGGAAGATAGGTGGGACGCCTGGCGCAAATATTTCCCCAGAAAAGATTGGGATGTTGCGCTCTGGGGCGCCAGCCAGGAAATGGTCGATCTCTTCACCCAACTTAAGAAT